>NZ_JBSWXK010000006.1:0-227608 GCF_056160565.1 Neptunomonas sp. ABH4_499
CCGAACTCAGAAGTGAAACGCCTTAGCGCCGATGGTAGTGTGGGGTCTCCCCATGTGAGAGTAGGTCATCGCCAAGCTTTTATACGGAACCTCGGTCACCATGTGATCGGGGTTTTTTCGTTCTAATGAAGGTGAAATTACTCTTCAATAGCGCAGTAGATCACTGCTTTGATGAAAGAGGTCATGTATGTACACAGAAGAAGATATTCGTAAATTAGCCTGGCAAAGCCGTCGCGGAATGTTAGAGCTGGATGTGTTATTTGTACCCTTCGTAAACGATGCCTTCCGTGATTTACCCAAAGATGACCAGGACCGTTTTGTTAATCTGCTTGCCTGTGAAGACCAAGACTTGTTTGTTTGGTTGATGGAGCGAGAAGAGCCTCAAGACCCGGATATGCATCGCATCGTGCGTATTATCCTAGATCGTGTTCAGCCCAAGTAGTTTTACTTTCCAATCCTCTAAGCACCTCACGCATCTTATCTGGGGTGCTGCCGCTTTAGCGGCGATTGCACCTTGGTTTTCCGATATTCCCAATTGGCCTCTAGGCTTTCTTTTGGCAACCGCAATCAGCAGTGCTGTTCTCTTCTTTACGTGTTCGTATCGTTCCGAATCCAAGATTCAACAGCTTGTATGGAATGCGAAGCTAAACGATTGCTCTGTGTTGTATAAAGGTGCGTGGTATTCGACAGGACAAGTCGAAGAGGCGTGTCAGTATGGGCCTGTATCGTTTATTAAGATACGACATCCAGACATACCCAGACAAACAGTTTGGGTATGGCCAGATATGTTGAGTGTTCAGGAAGCAAGACGCTTACGCGTTATGATCCGTTTCGCTAAATTTACTTAGCGCTTCGGCTCCAATCAAAGTTGATCGGCGTAAGAATAGTATCCCGTGCTTCAGGTAGTAGGTTTGGATAATCTAAGGTGTAATGTAAACCACGGCTTTCTTTGCGAAGGGCAGCGGAGCGTATGATTAGCTCAGCTACCAAAGCCAAGTTACGCAGTTCTAGGATATCTTTGCTGACTTTGTAATTCGAGTAGTATTCGGTGATTTCTTGCTGCAATAAATCAACACGATGCTGAGCACGCTGTAATCGCTTGTTGGTTCTCACAATCCCCACGTAATCCCACATAAAACGTCGTAGCTCATCCCAGTTGTGGGAGATGATCACATCCTCATCTGAGTCAGTGACTTGCGACTCGTCCCAAAGGGGGATATCAACATCTTCATGATGCTTTTCGAAGTGCTCAAGAATGTGGCGGGCTGCAGAGCTTGCAAAGACCACACATTCCAGCAGTGAGTTCGAGGCCAGTCGATTCGCGCCGTGTAAGCCTGTGAATGAGGTCTCACCTATCGCATATAAGCCATTTAAATCGGTACACCCCCACTCATTGGTCATTACACCGCCGCACGTGTAGTGCGCTGCAGGGACGACTGGGATAGGGTCTTTGGTGATATCAATGCCGAGACTTAAGCAGCGCTCGTAAATCGTTGGAAAATGAGATTTCAGGAAATCAGCAGGTTTATGAGATATGTCTAAAAAGACATGATCGCAGCCCAGTCGCTTCATCTCATGGTCAATGGCTCTGGCAACTATGTCACGCGGGGCAAGCTCTTTACGCTCATCAAAGCGGTGCATAAATGGCGTGCCGTCGGGTAACAAAAGTTTGCCGCCTTCGCCACGGACCGCTTCAGATACCAAAAACGATTTGGCTTGTGGGTGATACAAACACGTGGGGTGGAACTGGTTGAACTCAAGGTTAGCTACTCGACAGCCAGCACGCCAAGCCATGGCTATGCCATCACCACTCGCGCCATCTGAGTTACTGCTGTATAGATAAGTCTTCGATGCCCCGCCTGTGGCCAGCACCACAAAGTTGGCTTTAAAGACTTCAACGTGCCCTGTATTGCCATTAAAGACATACGCACCTAGGCAACGGTTGTTCGATTGCTTTAGCTTGCGCCGAGTAATCAAATCAATAGCGGTATGTTGCTCGAATAAATGAATACTCGAATGCGCTTTAGCCCGATCAATTAATGTCTCTTGAACCGCTCGGCCAGTGGCGTCTGCGGCATGGATGATTCGACGATGGGAGTGTCCGCCTTCCTTAGTCAAGTGGTATCGTCCATTTTCTTGAGTGAACGGAACCCCTTGTTGGATCAGCCACTCGATGGACTCACGTCCGTGCGTTACGGTGAACTCGACAGCATCGTTGTGACTTAGGTGCGCACCTGCCGTCAATGTGTCTTCGATGTGGTTTTGAATCTGGTCATCTTTATCCAGTACAGCGGCAATCCCACCTTGTGCTAACCAAGTTGAACCACTGGTTAACTCACCCTTACTCAGTACGGCTACTTTAGCTTGATCAGCCAATAACAGTGCCAATGAAAGTCCTGCAGCACCGCTGCCGATAATTAGAACATCAAATTCCTGTTGCATCTTTAGTTCAGCATCACGTTTAATAACTGTTGGATATTATGCCCACTATACCTGCACAGCGTCATATTTTTTACAGGTGGGCGTGAACTTATTACATTTTCCCGACTCATAACGAATGAAGATGATCATCAAGTGCCTGTTATCCCTGAAGATTCAGCGTTTGATGTCAATGTCCGTATATGTCGGGATGACTTTGATTAAGGATCAGTGGTGTCGATCGAAAACCAGACGGATATTGATCAGCAGTTAGTTGAACGAGTACAAGCCGGAGACAAGCGGGCGTTTGACCTGCTGGTTGGTAAGTACCAACACAAAATAGTCGGCTTAGTGAGTCGCTACGTGTATGACCACCATGAAGCAATGGATATCGCGCAAGAAGCGTTTATCAAGGCTTATAAAGCCTTGCCACGTTTCCGAGGTGACAGTGCTTTTTATACTTGGTTGTATCGAATTGCGATCAATACAGCAAAAAATCACTTGGTGTCACGTGGGCGTAGACCGCCTGATGTCGATGTTGATGTGGGTGATGCGGAATATTACGACGCAGGTGACGAGCTTCGGGAACTCGAAAACCCTGAAAACAGTCTATTTCGCGATGAATTAAATGAAACCGTTAAGCGAGCTTTGGATCAGCTTCCAGAGGATTTACGTGCGGCACTGACGCTGCGTGAATTTGAAGGAATGAGCTACGAAGACATTGCCACCGTGATGGATTGTCCGGTCGGTACTGTGCGATCTCGTATCTTCCGAGCACGTGAAGCAATCGATAAAGAGATCGCTCCGCTTTTGTCGTGAGAGATCCAAGTTTAACGACGTAGTTATGAGGGTAATGTGATGAGCTATGAGTCTCATGAGTCGCTGTCGGCGGCAATGGACGGTGAAGTATCGTCTTTTGAGCTCCGTCGCTTAATTGAGCGTCTTCCTGAAGAACGCGCGCTCAGCGAAAAGTGGCAGCGATATCATCTTGCGCAGCAAACGTTACACAACTCAACGCCTGCGGCTTTGACACCTGAAATTGATCTGGTGTCTCGTGTACGCGATGCGCTTGAGGATGAAGAGTCACATCACATGACTCAAACGGCTGTGCAAGATCAACCACAAGTCGTGGGTTCTGATACCAATCATTGGTGGAAGCCATTCGCCAGTATGGCCGTTGCGGCTTCTGTAACAGCTGTGGTTATTCTAGGTGGCCAGCGTTTCACTCAAGACGGTGTTGAATTACCAACAGCGCCTGCGAATGATCCGCAGCTTGCTCTGAATGCACCTGCACCGGCGTCTTCTAACCTTCAGAGAACGCAGTTTGGTTCTGACCTGAGTACAGATGCATCGGTTATCCGTACATCTTACGAAGAGCCAGAGGTGATTCGTTTATCTCAAGGTTTGAAAAGCTACATCGATCAACACAATCAGTTGATCAGTGATAGCCAGCCTTCATGGGATGCACACTGGTTACCGGATGGGTTCACACGTATCCGCCACGAAGTGATGCCACATGCTGAAATCATGGTTTACAGTGATGGACGTCATTCCGTATCGGTAAGTATCGAGCCTAAAGGGCATCAAAAAGTGCCTGCAGGTGTGACACAGTCCGGTGATGTTGTTGCTGTTGGCATGAACAAAGGTGATCAATTCGTCGCTGTTGTTGGTGATGTACCGTTAATGATCGCTGATCGTATCGCAGCGTCGGTCACTCAATCTCACTCACAGGTTCACTAATCGATGATTGAGGAACGTGCACGGGTTGTAGAGTTGATGCCAGGGCGGGTGATTATTGAAGCTGCCCGAACATCAGTGTGTGCACAATGTCAGGCGGCCAGCAGTTGTGGTCAGAAGTCGCTCTCTGAATGGGCGGCTTCCAAAATGACGCACATCGAGGTAGACAACCCTGGCAACCTTCCTGTTCACATCGGTGACGATGTCATCGTTGGGATTGATGAAGGGGGCTTTGTAAAGGCATCAGCGCTTATTTACATGCTCCCGCTTCTTATGATGATCACGATTGGTGTCGCGGCGCATTTAAATGCGTTGGCCGAGCCTGTGGTCATTCTATCTTCTTTTCTCGGTTTGGGTGTTGGCTTCTTGATGGTCCGTTTTTTCGGGAAAGCAATGGAAAAGCGCAACACGTACCGACCGATCTTGCTCAGAGTCTCCTAAAACAAGAGGAATGCTGACTTATGAAACGTCTGTTAGTCGCGTTTACCTGTCTTTTGGTGGTTGTGTCAGGCAGTGTAAAAGCAGAGTTGCCGGATTTTAAGTCCCTGGTTAAACAAGCCGCACCGGCGGTTGTAAACATCAGTACCATTCAAAAAGTTCAGGAAAACAGCTCGCCTTACGGATTTAATCTTCGTGGCCCGAATGGAGAAGAGATACCTGAAATCTTTCGTCACTTCTTCCAAATTCCTGACCAAGGTGGAGATAACGGCGGCATTGAGCGTCGTGTTCCACAATCACTGGGTTCTGGATTCATTATCTCGAAAAACGGCTATATCTTAACGAATCATCATGTCGTAAAAGGCGCAGATCAGGTCATTGTTCGTTTGAATGATCGACGCGAGCTGGAAGCCGATGTGGTCGGTTCGGATGAGCGCTCCGACGTTGCGCTATTGAAGATTGACGCTGACGATCTACCGACGGTGAAGATTGGTGATTCCTCCAAGTTAGAGCAGGGTGAGTGGGTACTCGCTATCGGTTCACCGTTTGGTTTTGATCACACTGTGACATCGGGCATTGTGAGTGCGACAGGACGAGCGCTATCAAACGAGACTTATGTGCCTTTCATCCAGACCGATGTGGCAATCAACCCAGGTAACTCAGGTGGCCCTTTGTTCAACCTAGATGGTGAAGTGGTCGGGATTAACTCGCAGATCTACACACGATCCGGTGGGTTTATGGGGCTGTCCTTTGCGATCCCAATTGATGTGGCCATGAACGTATCGAATCAGCTTAAAGACAGTGGTTTTGTCACTCGTGGTTGGTTGGGCGTCATCATACAAGAAGTCAACAAAGACCTAGCCGAATCCTTTGGTTTGGATAAGCCTTCTGGTGCCCTGGTCGCTAAAGTGTTAGCGGATAGCCCAGCGTTTGATGCAGGTCTTCGCGAGGGCGATATCATCACAGCGTTTAATGGTGATGAAGTGAATTTGTCCTCAGATCTACCGCATTTGGTGGGTCGAGTGCAGCCTGGCGTAAAAGCTACTGTCACCGTGATTCGTGATGGAAGTGAGCAAGAAATGCCGGTTACGATTGGCACTCTTCCGGAAGACCCTCGCCAAATGAAAACCTCTGGACAGGAAGGCGAAGCGCCCAAGAATAACCGCCTGAACATCTTGTTCTCGGATCTGACCAACGATGAGTTGGAAGACATGGGTGTTAACTACGGTATTCTTGTACAAAAAGTGATGGCAGGTCCTGCTGCTGAAGCTGGGTTGATGTCTGGCGATGTGATCACCATGCTCAATGGTGAGCGTGTTGAAAATGCGCGTCAATTCACAAAAATTGTAGATGACCTACCTAACAAGCGTGCTGTGCCTATGCGCATTGTGCGACGTGGCAGTCCAATCTTCATTCCGCTGAAATTGAATCAGTAAACTTCCTAGATAAAGCGCCTTAAGGGCGCTTTATTTTTGCCCAAACCAGAGCCTATACCCTGATCAATCGTGGCGAGCGATTTATAAATAGGCTAAAATTCCGCGTTTGCTGAGGGCACCTCTGCCAGGATTGAGATCGATTCTCCTGCGCATCCACACGAAGTAGGTGGTCAGCAACGATGTAACCCCTATTACTGATCTGAGACTATCTATCGTGAGTAAGCTCGCACACATTCGTAACTTTTCCATCATCGCCCACATCGACCATGGTAAATCCACACTGGCCGACCGTTTTATTCAAGTGTGCGGTGGCCTCTCTGACCGTGAAATGGCAGAGCAGGTGCTGGATTCCATGGACATCGAGCGTGAGCGTGGTATTACGATCAAAGCTCAGAGCGTTACCTTGGATTTCAAATCCCAAGATGGCAACGTTTACCAACTTAACTTTATCGATACCCCAGGGCACGTCGACTTCTCGTACGAAGTATCGCGCTCGCTGGCGGCCTGTGAAGGAGCGCTGCTGGTAGTCGATGCGGCACAAGGTGTGGAAGCGCAATCTGTAGCGAACTGTTACACCGCTATTGAACAGGGGCTTGAGGTTTTGCCGGTCTTGAACAAGATGGATCTACCGCAAGCTGAGCCTGACCGTGTTCGTCACGAGATCGAAGAAGTGATCGGTATCGATGCAACGGATGCGATTCCTTGTTCTGCCAAAAGCGGTATGGGTGTTGATGAAGTACTTGAAGCCTTGATCAAAACGATTCCTTCACCTGAAGGCGATATCGATGCCCCATTGCAAGCGCTGATCATCGATTCTTGGTTTGATAACTACTTAGGCGTTGTCTCCTTGGTACGAGTGAAACACGGCACCTTGTCCAAGAAAGATAAAATTCTGGTTAAATCGACCGGACAAAGTCATTTGGTTGATTCTGTGGGTATCTTTACCCCAAAACGTAAAGAAACCGGCGTTCTGCGTGCTGGTGAAGTGGGTTTTGTGGTCGCGGGTATCAAAGACATTCATGGTGCGCCGGTGGGTGATACGCTAACGCATCAAAAAACACCTGATGTTGCGCCGTTGCCAGGTTTCCAGAAGGTTCAGCCGCAAGTGTACGCCGGGCTTTTCCCAACCAGCTCTGATGATTATGAAGATTTCCGTGACGCGTTGGATAAACTTACGCTTAACGATGCGTCTTTGTTCTTTGAACCAGAAACCTCCGATGCGTTGGGTTTTGGTTTTCGCTGCGGCTTCCTTGGAATGCTGCACATGGAGATCATTCAAGAGCGCTTAGAGCGCGAATACGATCTGGATCTGATCACGACCGCCCCAACGGTAATTTACGAGATTGAACTTAACAGCGGTGAGGTGGTGCACATCGACAGCCCATCTAAGTTGCCAGATCCATCCCTCATCCGTGAAATGCGCGAGCCTATTGTTCAAGCCAATATTCTTGTTCCGAATGATTATCTGGGCGCGGTTATCGGTTTGTGCGTTGAGAAGCGCGGTATCCAAAAGAACATGCAATTCATTGGTCAACAAGTTCAGTTAACCTACGAGCTGCCAATGGCGGAAGTGGTATTGGACTTCTTCGACCGCTTGAAGTCGACCAGTCGTGGTTATGCCTCACTGGAATATAACTTCAACCGTTTTGAACCGGCGTCGTTGGTACGTCTGGATATTCTGATCAACAGTGAACGAGTTGACGCTTTAGCGGTCATTTTACACCGTGATAACGCACAATATCGTGGCCGCCAGTTGTGTGAAAAGATGAAAGATCTGATCCCACGCCAAATGTTTGATGTCGCTATCCAAGCGGCAATTGGTGGTAAAGTCATTGCGCGTACTACGGTGAAAGCGCTGCGTAAAAACGTAACCGCGAAATGTTACGGTGGTGACGTAAGCCGTAAGAAGAAACTGTTGCAGAAACAGAAAGAAGGTAAAAAACGGATGAAGCAGGTGGGCAGTGTGGAGATTCCACAGGCTGCGTTCCTGGCCGTTCTGAAAGTGGATAACTAAGGACACACAATGAACTTTGATTTTGCGCTGATTTTAGTAATCGCCACGTTGGTGACGGGGATTGGCTGGTTGATCGATAAAATGATCTACGAAAAGCCCAGAACCGCAACGTTCAGTAAAGCGCAAGAAGGCATGGATGCTGAACTGACCAAAGAGATGAAAGAAAAACTGGATACCACGCCTTGGTGGTCCGATTTTTCCCGTTCGATGTTCCCTGTGTTGGCGATTGTGCTGATCGTCCGCTCATTTTTAGTTGAGCCGTTTCAAATTCCATCCGGTTCCATGTTGCCGACGTTAAAAATCGGTGACTTCATTTTGGTGAATAAATACGACTATGGCCTACGTTTGCCGGTACTCGGTACTAAAGTGATCCCCGTTGGGGAGCCTGAGCGCGGTGATGTGGTTGTGTTTAAATTCCCGAATGACCCATCAGTAAACTACATCAAACGACTGATTGGCCTACCGGGTGATGTCATTACCTACAAAGACAAAAAAATCTATGTGAACGGCGAACTTCAAAACGTTAAGTTAGAAGCGAAACTACCGCCGATGAGCCCTCGCACCTTGTTGCTTGAAGAAAACCTAAGCGGTGTGACGCATGAGATCTATAATGATGTAGGCACCCCGGGCGGTTTTGCCAAAGAATGGACGGTGCCTGAAGGCCAATACTTCGTTATGGGTGATAACCGTGACAACAGTAATGACAGCCGTTACTGGGGTTTTGTGCCAGACTCACTGTTAGTTGGTCGTGCGTTTGCGGTTTGGATGCATTGGCCTACCTTTACCAGTATCCCTGATTTTACCGCCGCACGTGGCATTGAATAATAGATAAGGAGACTGTCGGGATGAGGGAATTACCAAAACAGCAAAGAGGCGCCTCTTTTTTCGGAACCCTGATTGTGGTTTTGATGGTGGGTACCTTTGTCGCGATTGGTTTTAAGCTGTATTCACCTTATCTGGAGCATCAAACGATCAAGTCGGTCGTTGAAGCCATTGTTCAAGATAGAAATGAGTTGGCTAAGCCGATTGCCCAGATCCGTTCTGACATTGATAAACGCTTTTACATTAACCAAGTGTCTTTGCCTGAGCGCGAAGCGTTGGATATCCGTAATGAAGAAGGCGTCCTTAAATTCACTTTGAAATACGAGCGACGCGTGCCGATGTTCTACAACATCGATGCGGTTGTGAAGTTTAACGACGAATACGAAGCCAATAAGCCTTGATTAAACCGATTTCTGAATTAACCCGAAAGCTGGGTTATACCTTTACTGATGAGTCTTTGTGCGAACTGGCTCTGACTCACCGAAGCTGTGGCAAAAAGAACAATGAGCGATTGGAGTTCCTTGGGGATTCCATCGTTAACTTTGTGATTGCTGATGACCTGTTCGAACGCTTTCCTCAAGCGCGCGAAGGACAGTTGAGTCGTCTGCGTGCACGCATGGTCAAAGGGGAAACCTTGGCAGAGATCGGCCGGGAGTTAAAACTGGGTGATTTTTTACGCCTAGGCCCTGGCGAGCTTAAAAGCGGTGGCTTTCGTCGCGATTCGATTTTAGCAGATGCGGTTGAAGCCTTGATTGGTGCCATGTATCTGGACAGCGATCTTGAGCAGGTGCGCAAGGTGGTTTTAGGCTGGTTTCATCAGCGTCTTGAAAATTTGGACATTGATGAGGCACTGAAAGACTCCAAAACACGCCTGCAAGAGTGGCTTCAGTCTCGTCGTTTGACTTTGCCAACCTATGATTTAACTCGGGTGGATGGTGAAGCACATGCTCAAACCTTTTACATTGAGTGTCATATCGAGCCTTTAGAGATGCCAACAAAAGGTGAAGGCAGTAGCCGTCGCCAAGCTGAGCAAGAAGCTGCCAAAGCGGCGTTGAATGAATTGGCAAAAGCAGGTGTTCGCTGATGAAAGAAGAGTTTCGTCGTTGGTTAGAACCTGAAGCCGGTGAGCAACCTGTACAGCGTTGCGGTTTTGTTGCGATTGTAGGCCGCCCGAACATGGGTAAGTCCACTGTGATGAACCGTATGCTGGGTCAAAAGATCAGTATCACCTCACGTAAGCCACAAACCACACGTCATCAGATTTTGGGGATCAAAACTGAAGATGATCTTCAAGTGGTGTTTGTAGATACGCCCGGTTTACACAAAGAGAACGAGAAAGCCCTGAACCGCTACATGAATAAAGCGGCCAGTGAAGCGCTTCGTGGTGTCGACTTAGTGTTGTTTATGGTGGATCGCACCGCGTGGACCGAAGAAGACGAGATTGTTCTTGAGAAGGTAAAGCGTGCCGATTGCCCTGTGGTGCTTGTGATCAACAAAGTCGATCAGCTTGAGGATAAGTCCGACCTGCTGCCGCAGTTAGAGTTGCTTTCAAGTAAAATGTCGTTTGCCGACATCGTGCCCATTTCGGCCAAGAATGGCAACAATGTGGATCAGCTTGAGACCGTCATTGCCTCCTACATGCCGGAAGCTGCGCACCATTATCCGGAAGATCAGATTACCGACAAAAGCTCTCGTTTTATTGTGGCTGAAATTGTTCGTGAAAAGCTGATGCGTAACGTTGGTGAAGAAGTCCCTTATGGCGCAACCGTCGAGATCGAAGAGTTCATTCATGATGGAACACTCCTGACCATCAGCGCCCTGATTTTAGTAGAACGGGACGGCCAGAAAAAGATCATCATCGGTAACAAGGGCGAGCGAATGAAAACCATTGGTCGTGACGCCCGTAAAGACATCGAGCGGATGTTCGAGTGCAAAGTCATGCTCAACCTTTGGGTTAAAGTTCGACGCGGCTGGTCCGATGATGAACGCGCATTGCGCTCGCTAGGCTATCAAGATAATCAATAATGGTTGCACCCGACGAGCCGGTTGCGGCTTATGTGCTTCATACCCGCCCTTACCGTGAAACCAGTGCTCTTGTGGATTTTTTTACCCTTGAGCACGGAAAAGTCAGCGCTGTTGTGAAAGGGTTAAGACGCCCGGGATCGAAACAGCGTGCGGTGATTCAACCCTTTATTCCCTTGCAGATTCGTTGGCGTGGCCGTCAAGATTTAAAGTCGCTCATCAGTGCCGAAGCCGTTGGTCATAACGGTATCTTGACCGGTAATGCGTTGATGTGTGGTTTATACGTCAATGAGTTACTTCAGCGTTTACTCATGCCTTTTGACGGTGTGCCTCGTCTTTATGTGTTCTATCAATACGTGATCACGGCGTTGGTGCAGCAAAACGATGTCGAAGGCGCATTGAGGACGTTTGAGCGACAAATTTTGCAAGAAACCGGGTATGGTTTAGATTACAGCCAATTAATGGCCGACCAAGTGTATCGGTTTGATCTGGAAGGTTGGTGCTTTAGGCAAGTTAGCCAACTTTCGGAATCGGAACGGATACGGTATTTCTCGGGGCAAGATCTTCTTCACATCGAGGATGACGCTTACGAGCACCCATCGGCCCGTAAATCGGCAAAGCGCTTAATGCGCCTTGCCATTGACCATCTTACTCAGGACAAGCCGCTGCAAAGCCGAAGCTTGTTCCAAAAACGATCATAAGAGGAAACCGTCGTGATCGAAGCGAATCGTCTTTTACTCGGCATCAACATCGACCATGTGGCGACTCTGCGCCAAGCGCGTGGCACTCGATACCCAGATACTCTAGTGGCTGCAGCCCTTGCCGAAGAGGCCGGTGCCGATGGCATTACAGTCCACTTGCGTGAAGATCGACGTCATATCCAAGACCGGGATATCTACTTGTTGGCTCAGACGCTGCAGACCCGCATGAATTTTGAGATGGCCGTGACGGATGAGATGGTGCGTATTGCTCGAGAAGTCTCGCCGGCGCACTGCTGCTTAGTGCCGGAAAAGCGTGAAGAGCTGACCACAGAAGGTGGGCTCGATGTTTTGGGGCATCTTGATCATATTCGTGCGGCGACTGAACAGTTGGCCGAGAAAGAGATCGATGTGTCATTGTTCATCGACCCTGATATTGCCCAGATCGATGCGGCCATTGCCTGTGGCGCACCGACCATTGAGCTGCATACGGGCGCGTATGCCGATGCACGTTCAAAGTCCGATCAATTAGCGGAGCTTGAGCGCATTCGTAAAGCGTCTGAGTATGCGTTTGAGCGTGGTTTGGTGGTTAATGCCGGTCACGGATTGCACTATCATAACGTTGAGCCGATCGCCGAAATTCCACAACTGAACGAGCTGAACATCGGTCACGGTGTTATTGCCCGCGCTGTGTTTGTTGGTTTAAGAGGCGCGGTCTCTGAAATGCGTGATCTAATGCGAGTGGCTCAGTCGCGTGTTCAAGCACAGCGTGATGCACTTCGAAAATGATCATCGGGATTGGTACAGACATCCTCAGCATTGAGCGGGCTAAAGCGGCTTTAGAGCGCACGCCCGCGATTGCACGTCGAGTACTGACACCCGAAGAACAGCTCGAGTTTAATCAGAACAGCCAGCCCGAACGTTACTTTGCCAAACGTTTTTCGGCCAAGGAAGCGGTGGTCAAAGCGCTGGGAACGGGCATCGGACGTGGGGTCAGTTGGCAACACGTTCGCATCCATAAAAATGCGCTGGGTCGACCTTTAGTGACTTTATCTGAAGGAGCTTTAGAAAAAGCCCAACAGCAGGGGATAGAGACCATTCATCTCTCGTATTCGGATGAGCAAGAGTCAGTCGTGGCGTTTGCCGTCGCTGAAAGCGCTTAACGCATCAGGTTAGGTGCTTACTCTTCCTCTTGATCGTTCAGTAGAACATCCGCTTGTGCCAGCGCCACTTCTGGGGTAGTTGCTTGGATATCCAGCATGGGTGCAACGTCCAGTTGCTCGGCGTGCATCATCGTAGCGACTTGTTGCAGGGAATCCAAAATGGTCTGCATTTGGTCTTTCGGTAGAGATTCAAACTGACGGATAAACTCTTCGTGCAACAGAGGCGGTGCGCTGTTTAACATCGCAAGGCCTGATTCGGTCATGCGTGCATTGACGATACGACGGTCCTTTACACTTCTAACCCGCTCGACAAAACCCTTATCTTCCATACGATTCAGGATTGTGGTCACCGTCGCTTGACTAAGCGAAACGTGATCGGAAATCCGTTTTACGGTCACATCCCCAAGACTCTCGATCGCTTTTAACACCATGACTTGCGGTATGGTCAGCCCACACGCTTTCATGACGCGCTTCGATTGAAGGTCGGTTGCTCTAATGATCTGTCGTAAAGAGATCAGTACTTCTGGCCAGTAAGGTGTTGTCATGCGCTCTATCCCGTTTAAGAGGGCGGATTATACGTGCCTAACATGGATCTACAACCCATAATAAGATTTGAGATCTAATCATTTGATCTATAATGTATATAGTTCAAAACGTATAACCGGAGCAAGTTATGAAGAAACACCATCTCGTTTGGCCCTGTCTAACTGCCAGTTTGTTTGCCTTTTCCAACTCAGCAAGTGCCGAGTGCGGGTCGGTTCAGATCGCGGATATGAATTGGAACTCAGCCTCCTTTATGGCACATGTGGATAAATTCATTCTCGAAAATGGCTATGGATGTGAGGCCGAACTTGTTCCTGGGGATACGATGCCTACTGGGACCTCCATGATCGAAAAAGGGGAGCCGGATATCGCCCCTGAAATGTGGAGTAACTCGATGCGTGAAGCCCTGGAGCGCGGTGTCGAAGAGGGACGACTGCGCTTTGCCGGTGACTCTCTATCCGATGGTGGTGAAGAAGGTTACTGGGTGCCGCAATACATGGTGGATAAAGATCCATCCTTGGCAACCATTCAAGGAGTGATCGCAAATGTAGCCCTGTTTGATCACCCGGAAGATCCAGACGCATCGGCCATGTACACCTGCCCAGCCGGTTGGAACTGCCAAATTTCGGCCGGTAATTTGTTCCGCGCACTTAAGCTTGAAGAGGTCGGTTTTGAGTTAGTCGACCCAGGTTCCGGTGCGGGACTTGCCGCTTCCATTGCCAAGGCATACGAGCGTCAAGAACCATGGTTTGGTTACTACTGGGCCCCGACGGCGGTGCTGGGTAAGTACAAGATGGTCAAAGTGGATTTTGGCAGCGGCGTTGATAAAGAGGAGTACCTAACCTGTACGTCTAAAGAGGGCTGTGAAAACCCGAAAGTGACGATGTACCCGCCTTCATTGGTGCAAACGCTGACCACCGAAGCTTTTGCTAAGCGTGCCCCAGAAGCGTATGAGTATCTGACAAAACGGGCTTTTACCAACGACCAGATGAACGGTTTGCTGGCATGGATGGAAGATAACCAAGCCGATGGTGAGTACACCATGGAGCATTTTCTAACGGAGTATCCGGAGCTGTGGAGCCCTTGGGTACCGAGTGATGTGGCTGACAAAGTGAAGTCGGCGTTAGACGACCTTTGATGGTTTAAGCCCAGCTTTGTGCTGGGCTTTTTTATGTAAGATAGGTAGTAACATATGGCAGAATCCAATTGGTGGTCTGAGTTTCCTTCCCTTGGGCGAAGCGAGTTACGGGACATTCGTAAAACGCTTGATGAAGCCTACCGCGGTTTTTCCCGCGAATACGGCGATATGATCGAAGGTTTTTTCGATCCTTTGCTGACGTTTCTTGTTTGGTTTGAAAAATTACTGTTGGCCACGCCCTGGCCGATGGTCATCCTCGTCATTACTGGTTTGGCTTATGCGGCCAGCCGGTCTTGGAAGTTGTGCGTGGGTGTTATTGTGGCCTTTGCGTTGATTGGCTACTTCGGTATGTGGAAGGACACCATGAGCACCTTGAGCATCATCACGGTGTGTACTTTGCTCGCCATTGGATTAGGCATACCGGTTGGGATCTTGATGTCCCGATCGGATCGCACTCAAAACATCATTACCCCATTGTTGGATGTAATGCAGACCATGCCCGCCTTCGTGTATCTCATACCCGTCGTCATGTTGCTGGGCATTGGTAAAATTCCAGGACTGATCGCCGTGGTGATCTACGCCATACCACCTGTGATTCGATTGACCAATCTTGGTATACGGCTGGTGGATAAAGAGGTATTGGAAGCCTCAACCGCCTTTGGCGCAAGCCGGTCTCAGCGCTTGTTTGGGGTTCAACTTCCGTTGGCGATGCCCACGATTATGGCGGGTGTGAACCAAACGATTATGATGGCGCTCTCGATGGTGGTGATTGCTTCCATGATTGGTGTGAAAGGCTTAGGTCAGCCGGTGTTGAAATCGATCACTAACCAATACTTTGCATTGGGCTTACTGAACGGTTTAGCCATTGTGGCTTTGGCGATTATTTTTGATCGTATCTCTCAAGCGTACGCAAAGCGCACTCAGCAGCATTTGGGAGGTCGCCATGACTGATAAGCAGCCTCTGATCGAAATCAAAAATCTCTATAAGTTATTTGGCTCAAAACCTGAGTCGGTGATGTCCTTGGTACACGAGGGTAAAAGCAAAGATGAGATTTTAGCGCGCACGGGTCATACCTTGGGTTTAAAGGACATTAACCTCTCGATTTACCCTGGCGAAATTTTTGTCATCATGGGCTTGTCTGGCTCCGGTAAATCGACCTTGATCCGCCACTTCAACCGCCTGATTGAGCCGACCGAAGGCGAGATTCTGGTCAATAATGTGGATGTGATGAAGCTTTCGGCAAAGGAGTTGGAGCAATTTCGTCGCCATAAAATGTCGATGGTCTTCCAGCGCTTTGGCTTGATGCCGCACCGTACAGTGTTGGATAACGTCGCCTATGGTCTAGCGATTCAAGGTGTGGATAAAACGGCGCGTACGGCTAAAGCCAAAGAGTGGCTGGATACCGTGGGCTTAGCAGGTTACGAGAAGCAATACCCCGCTCAGTTATCAGGTGGTCAGCAGCAGCGTGTGGGCTTGGCCAGAGCACTGTGCACCGATGCTGAAGTGCTCTTGATGGATGAAGCCTTTTCGGCGCTTGACCCACTGATTCGAAGTGAAATGCAAGATCAGCTGATTGAGCTGCAAGAAACTCTGCACAAAACCATCATTTTTATCACGCATGATCTGGATGAAGCGCTGCGCTTGGGGGATCGTATTGCGATCTTAAAAGATGGCCAGTTGGTGCAACAGGGCCGCCCAGAAGAGATTCTTCTTCATCCGGCGGATGATTATGTTGAGGCGTTTGTTAAAGATGTGAATCGCGCTCGCGCCTTAACGGTGGATGCGGTCATGCAGCCGGCTATCTGTTGAATCAGTGCCGACCTAATCGCGGATGCGTTAAATCAGATGCGGGCATCCAAGCAAGATTTTGGTTACTTTATTAACCAAGAGGGCTTCCAAGGGGTGGTGACCCAATCAGCCCTTCAAGAGGCATCAGAGCGGGGCGAGCAGAACACGCAAGCCGCTGTGTGCCAAGAGACGCCTTGTTTGTCGATGGATGCGGTGCTTGAAGAGGTCATTCCCGATACGCTTGAGGCCGAACACCCTCTGCCGGTTATTGATGAAGAAGGCCAGTTGGCGGGAGAGCTCAGTCGCGGTAACCTTGCGGACATTCTAGCGACGT
Organism: Neptunomonas sp. ABH4_499; assembly: GCF_056160565.1. NCBI lineage: Bacteria > Pseudomonadati > Pseudomonadota > Gammaproteobacteria > Oceanospirillales > Oceanospirillaceae > Neptunomonas > Neptunomonas sp. ABH4_499. The sequence goes on from NZ_JBSWXK010000006.1 coordinate 16,553, forward strand.
CCAACACGGAAAACCGTGAAGGTAAGTCATAACGGCCTTACAAGGAGTTGACGTGACACTGTCCCAACAAAGCTGCGAGGCGTGCCGTAAAGGCGCGCCACAACTGGCCGGCGAAGCGCTTGCCGCTGAGCTTAAGCAACTGCCCGATTGGCAACTGATCACCCGTGATGGGGTAGAGCAGATCACGCGCCTTTTCCCTTTTAGCACCTTTAAAGACGCACTGGCGTTTACCCAACGGGTAGGCGACATGGCGGAAGGCGAGGGTCATCACCCTGTGATCACAACGGAGTGGGGTAAAGTCACCGTGGTGTGGTGGACCCATGAAATCGACGGGCTGCACAAAAACGATCTGATTTGTGCCGCCAAAACCGACGCTTTATTCGACTGATCCTTCGAAGAGTGTTCGGCAATTCCGGTGCTTAGGTTTATACTGCGCTGCCCTTTAAGTCTGCAGAGATAATCCATGGCACTCTCTGGTAAAGAGATCTATCGAGGACACGACGAGTACGGTGCCGTGCGTGTTCTTGATGACGGAAACAAACGATACCTGTCGTTCGGTGAAACCGACGAACAAAGCTGCTGGTTAAAAAACGAGCCTTTGATCCCACAGCATGAGTACACACGTGCCATGGTGATGGGCCTTTTGTTTGTTGATAACCCAAAGCGCATCCTTTGTATGGGCCTAGGGTCTGGTACGCTCAATCGTTGCTTGCACGAACGTTTCCCCTCCTTAAAGCAAGAGATCGTCGAGCTTCGTCAAGAGGTGGTCAACGTTGCGTATCGCTATTTTCAGTTTCCGCGCAGTAAGCGTTTGACGCTCACGGTGATGGATGCCAAACAGTATCTTCAAGATGTTCCGGTGGATAAGCGTGTGGATTTGCTGATCAGCGATATCTATACCGATGCTGGCCTTGATGAACAGCAGTTAGACCCCGCTTTTCTGGCAGGCTGCGCGGATCGCTTAAAACCCGATGGCTGGTTGGTGTTAAATTGCTGGCGTGATCATCAAGGGAGCGAAGTGATCGAAGCCTTGTCAGAGCATTTCAGTGACATTAAAAGCTGCACCACGCAAAGCGGTAACTGGGTGATTTACGCCGGTAAGCGCCCGATGGCTGGCAGTGATAAAACGCTGAAGGCTCAGGCCAAGGCTTTGTCGAGTTTATTGGGTTTTTCGTTGATGCCCTTTGTTGCGCGTTTAGTGCATCACTCCAGTCAGCGTTAAACGGATGACCTTTAGCTGCGACACTCTGTTGCAGTGACTGGATTGACCCGGTTGGCCAAGCTCACTATTATTCTCATATCCAAATGTAATATTAATCTATCTTTTTATATTTATTTGGAATTTATATATAAGCAATATCAGGATTCGACGCTATGAATGACTTTCCTACCATTGAGGACTATGTCGGTAAAACGCCTTTAGTGCGCTTGCAGCGCCTTGGCCAAAATGATCGTGGAAACGTCATTCTGTGTAAGCTTGAAGGCAACAACCCGGCTGGGTCGGTGAAAGACCGTCCTGCGCTTAGCATGATAGCAAGAGCTGAGGCGCGCGGTGACATAACACCTGGTGATACCTTGATTGAAGCAACCTCCGGTAATACCGGTATTGCGCTGGCCATGGCCGCCGCCATCAAAGGCTACAATATGGTACTGATCATGCCCGATAACATGAGCATGGAGCGCAAAGCCTCTATGACGGCGTACGGTGCAAAGCTGATTACCGTAACCAAAGAGCAAGGGATGGAATATGCCCGCGATTTAGCCATCCAGATGCAAGAGCGCGGCGAAGGGATTGTGTTGGATCAGTTTGCGAACGGCGATAATCCAGAAGCGCATTACCAAGGTACAGGCCCAGAAATTTGGGAGCAAACCCAAGGGCGTGTCACGCACTTTGTTAGCTCAATGGGGACCACCGGCACCATAATGGGGACCTCGCGCTTCTTAAAGGAGCAAAACAGCGACGTACAGATTGTCGGGCTACAGCCAAAAGATGGTTCGCAAATTCCGGGGATTCGCCGCTGGCCAAAAGAGTATTTGCCGAAAATCTTTGACGAAACGCGTGTGGATGCGGTGTTCGATGTGGATCAGCAAAGCGCTGAAAACACCATGCGCGCACTGGCCAAAGAGGAGGGGATCTTCTGTGGGGTCTCATCCGGCGGTGCGGTGGCTGGGGCGTTGCGCCTAAGCGAGGAGGTCGAGAACGCGGTCATTGTGTGTATTATTTGTGACCGAGGCGATCGGTACTTGTCCACAGGGGTGTTTTCACCCGACGCGTCATAAAATTGTTTATTCTGTGAACAAGTCTAAAAAAAGCCGAGAAATCAATCGGCTTTTTTTATGCAGAAACACTGACCTTGGCCGATATGTGCACGGAACTTGCTCATCAATTCCGGTCTTAGTGTAAAATATATTTTCTGCAGGTGGCGTTTGTAACGATTGGGTTGTTATAAACGTGCCAGGATAACAATAAAAACGACCGCAGATTTCGAGTCGAAGGTTAAGGAGTGGCGACACGCCATGGTTAAAGTTCGAGAAGATCACCCGATTCGTGAAGACGGTTCGGTGGATCTGGATTTATGGATGGATCGGCTGACCACGATGGTCGATCTCGAAAACCCATCCGAGGTGCGCAAAGCGTGCGATATTGCTCAGCAAGTGTATGAGCAAACCTCGATACCCGACAGTGAAGAGGACGAAGGCGAGAAGGCGCGTCCTAACAGCTTCATTACCGGCCTTGAGATGGCATTGATCTTAGCGGAGCTTCAGCAAGATCAAGATTCCATTGTGGCGGCTATTTTGTACCGCAGTGTTCGAGAAGATCGCTTAAAGCTCGATAGTGTCGCGAATCAGTTTGGGGACACCATTGCGCGTTTGATCGATGGTGTTTTGCAAATGGCGGCCATTGGCAGCCGAGCGAACCCTCGGACTGAGCACGAAGTGCTTGGCAGCGGTGCGCGTCAGTTAGAAAGCGTCCGTAAGATGCTGGTGGCGATGATTGATGATGTGCGCGTTGCACTGATCAAGATTGCCGAGCGTACCTGTGCGATCCGTGGGGTGAAAAATGCCTCGCGTCGTAAACGCTATTTGGTCGCGCGTGAAGTGTTTGATATCTACGCGCCCTTAGCACATCGATTAGGCATTGGTCATATCAAGTGGGAGCTTGAAGACTTATCCTTCCGCTACCTAAAGCCAAATGATTACAAATCCATAGCTAAGCTTTTGGATGAAAAGCGGTTAGATCGCCAAGAGTTTATCGACTCAGTGGTGTCGACGTTAAGAGATGAGCTGCTTAAGCAAAATATTGTTGCTGACGTATATGGCCGCGCCAAACACATCTACAGCATTTGGCGAAAAATGCAGCGCAAGAACATCGACTTCAATCAGGTTTATGATGTACGTGCGGTGCGAATCTTAGTTCCCGAAATTCGTGACTGCTACACCGCATTGGGGATCATTCATGGCCTTTGGCGGAACATCCCGCACGAGTTTGATGACTACATTGCCTCTCCTAAACCCAATGGCTACCGCTCGCTGCACACCGCGGTATTTGGTCCAGAAGGTAAGGTTCTAGAAGTACAGATTCGTACCCAAGACATGCACCAAGAGGCTGAACTCGGTGTCTGTGCCCATCACCTTTATAAAGGCACGGATACTCACTCTAAAAGCGATGCGTACGAAGATAAGATCGCTTGGCTGCGACAGGTTCTTGAGTGGCATGAAGAGCTGGGCGACACCGAAGCGATTGGCGACATGCTACGCGGCGATGTGGTGCAGGACCGTCTTTACGTGTTCACCCCAGATGGGCATGTGATCGATATGCCGCTAGGCTCAACGGCCGTCGATTTTGCCTATCGTGTGCACACCGAAATAGGCCACCGTTGCCGCGGTGCGAAGGTAAATGGACGAATTATTCCGCTGAATAAACCGCTCAAAACCGGTGACCAGGTCGAGATTATGACCTCCAAGGAGGCGTTGCCGCGTCGCGATTGGCTCAACAGTAACTTAGGTTTTGTAACGACCTCTCGTGCCCGTGCAAAAGTGGCACACTGGTTCAAAATGCAAGACCGGGACAAAAACGTCGATGCTGGCCGTCACATCGTTGAGCGTGAGTTTAAGCGTTTAGCGATCGATACCAGCGAGCTGGACCTTCGCAAATTGGCCGAAGAGGTCAACTGCAAAACGGCTGAAGATGTGTATGCCGCTCTTGGGGCCGGCGACATTCGATTGTCTCAAATTCTCAATGCCGCTCAGCGTCAGGTGGACACACCTCACAAACACGACGAGCAGCTTGATTTGGCTTTGCCGACCTCTGCGCCGAGCAAAAAGGCCGACCTTCAAGGCGATAAAGGGATTCGAATCCTTGGTGTGGGTAACCTGCTGACCACCATTGCGTCTTGCTGTAAGCCGGTACCGGGTGATCCTATCGTTGGTTTTATTACTCAAGGCCGTGGTGTTTCGATTCACCGGGAGGATTGCAGTAACTTGCTCTCCCTTCGTGAAAACGAGCCAGAGCGCATCGTCACGGTGGATTGGGGCGAAGAGGGCGAGACAACTTACCCTGTGGACATTTACATCGAAGCGTATGACCGCTCTGGCCTATTGCGTGATGTGATGATGGTCTTGGCCAACGAAAATATGAACATCTTATCGGCCAATACGCTGACGGATAAAAACAGTAACGTGGCGCGATTATCCCTGACCGTTGAGATCTCTCGATTGGAGCTGCTTGGTCGGATCATGGATAAGATTAACCAAGTACCAAACGTGATTGATGTGCATCGTCAACGAAGTGGTTCGAAATAATGGCTGATCGTCAGTATTCCTTGGATGACTTACGAACCTTGATGGCGCGTTTGCGCGACCCAACGTTCGGTTGTCCTTGGGATTTAAAACAAACCTACGCCACCATCGTACCGCATACGCTTGAGGAAGCGTACGAGGTGGCTGACACCATCGAACAAGCGGATTTTGAGCACCTAAACGATGAGTTAGGGGATCTGCTCTTTCAAGTGATCTTCTATGCGCAGCTAGGTGAAGAGGAGCAGCGGTTCAGTTGGGACAGCATCGTAGATGGCATCGTGAAAAAACTGCTGCGACGTCATCCTCATGTATTCCCGGACGGTACGCTCGAGACGCCACCAGGCACCGTTACCCTAAGTGAAGACGAAATTTCACAGCGCTGGGATGAGATCAAACAGCAAGAGCGGGGCGAAAAGTCACAGAACGGTGTTCTCGATGATGTGCCTCGTGCGCTGCCTGCGCTCAATCGTGCCGAAAAGTTGCAGAAACGGGCATCCGAAGTAGGCTTTGATTGGGATGACCCATCGGGTGTGCTGGATAAGATCGAAGAGGAGATCCAAGAGCTTCGCGAAGCGATTGCCTCGGGTGAGCATGCGCGTGTTCAAGATGAGATGGGCGATCTGTTATTCGCGCAGGTGAATCTGGCTCGTCATCTAAAGGTCAAACCTGACCACGCCCTTCGTGGCACCAATCAAAAATTTGAGCGACGGTTCCGGTTTGTTGAACAGTGCGTTGCAGCTTCTGGAAACAGTTGGGATAATCACACCTTAGATCAGCTAGATCAATACTGGGATAAGGCCAAACAGGAAGGCCTCTGAAACGGATAATAAAAAAGGAATGAAAACGGTGTGGTTAGTAGTCGCGGTCGCTGTTGGAGTCATGGGGTACTTGGCGTATCAAAACGGTCAGAAGATCAATCGTCAACTTGCGCAATTAGAACGTGATGGCTTTACGGTCAGTGAAGACTTACAAGGCGAGCCCAAAATTGTAGTTGATCAAGCCAAGCGTCAGTTGGGCTTTGTTTTTGCTGAAAAGCACTACACCCTTCCCATCGAGGATTTAATCTCCTCTGAAATCTTGTACGACTTGGATAAGCGCGGCGAGAAAAACTATCGCCTAGAGCTGATTACACGGGCTTCGGTGTTACCAAAACTGGAGGTGAAATACCGAGACGAGTTTTTAGCGGAGCGTGTCCACAAGCGTCTTCGCGCTTTGAAATTTGCCGAACACCCCGAGCACGACTGACGCTTTCCCTCATTTGGACAATCACTTAACACCCCGACAATAGATTTTACGCTCTGCATTGTGCACAGCACAAAAAGCTCCTATTCTCTAATAAAAACGCGACGACTGCGTTCATGATAGGGAATGGAAAAGGAGTCGGAATGAGTGATCTACACGAAGCGTTACGTGACGATGTTCGCATGCTGGGCGATTGCCTCGGTCAAACCATCGCACAACATCTAGGGACCGGTTTTCTCGATAAGGTCGAGCGAGTCCGCAAAAAAGCCAAAGAGGCACGCACCGGCAACGCCACCGGTCGAGATGAATTACTCGCCGAGCTAAAAGGGCTCAGTGAAGATGAAATGCTCCCTGTGGCTCGGGCCTTTACTCAGTTTTTAAACCTAGCCAACATTGCAGAAGAGCACCACCGAGTGCGACGCCACCAAGAGATCTGCGATCTTGAATCCACCGACTCCTTTGCACAGCTGCTCAAAGAGCTAAAGGGAAAGGGCCACTCCTCTGACGAGATTATCAACAGCGTTCAAAACATGGCGGTCGACCTTGTATTGACCGCACACCCGACCGAAGTGAATCGCCGTACCCTGATTCAGAAATACGATGATGTCACCGATTGTTTGAAAGCACTCGATCGCGGTGAATCGGCTCATCACCGGTTAAACGAACTCATTACCCAGATCTGGCACACCAACGAGATCCGCCAAGTCCGCCCAACGCCGGTTGATGAGGCCAAATGGGGCTTTGCGGTGATCGAAAACTCCCTTTGGGAGGCGGTGCCGCGATTTATCAAAAAGCTCGATCAGCAAACCCGCGCCATTTTAGGTAAAGGACTGCCGCTGACCTGCTCACCGATTCGTTTTGCCTCTTGGATGGGCGGGGACCGGGACGGCAACCCCAATGTGACGGCCTGTGTGACTAAGCGGGTGTTGATGCTCTCGCGCTGGATGGCCTTGGATCTGTACATTACGGACATCGACCAGTTGCGCTCCGAGCTTTCGATGTACGCATGCAATGAAGAGCTTCGACAACGCGTGGGGGAGGAGTGCGCAGAACCCTATCGTCAGCTCTTGGGCGATGTGAAAGCCAGCTTGATAACGACGCAGCGTTGGGTGAAAGGGCACTTGGATGACAAACCGTCGGATGCCCCAGAGGGGTTGATGATCCGTTCCGATCAACTGCTTGAGCCTTTAATGCTGATCCACCGCTCATTGAAAGAGTGCGGTATGGAGATCATTGCTGAGGGGGCGCTTGAAGACATCATCCGCCGCATTGCTTGTTTTGGAATGACTTTAGTGAAGCTGGACATTCGCCAAAGCTCCGATCGTCATGCCATGGTGTTTGAAGAATTATCCCAGTTTTACGGTTTAGGCTCATACACCAGTTGGAGTGAAGAGGGCCGACAAGCGTACCTGTTACGCGAACTGCAAAGCCGTCGACCGCTAATCCCACATCATTGGCAGCCTTCCCCCGAGGTTCAGGAGGTGCTGGACACCTGTGAAGTGGTGGCTAAGTCTGACCCGCAGTCGCTTGGGTCTTATGTGATCTCTATGGCTGGGCAGCCTTCTGATGTGCTGGCTGTCATCCTGTTACTGCGCGAAAAAGGGATCACACACAACATGCGTGTGGTGCCTTTGTTTGAAACCTTAGATGATTTGAACAATGCGCGCAGCTGCATTGAGTCCTTGCTGGAAGTGCCTTGGTACAAGCAATACACCGAGGGGCATCAAGAGGTGATGATCGGTTACTCGGACTCATCCAAAGATGCCGGTCAGTTGGCCGCAGCGTGGGGGCAATATCAGGCGCAAGAGGCACTGACAGCGCTGTGCAAAGAGCAGGGCATTCATCTAACGCTCTTCCATGGTCGTGGTGGTACGGTCGGTCGTGGGGGCGGTCCTAGCCACAAAGCGATTCTGGCTCAGCCGCCTGGGTCGGTTGATCACAGCTTGCGAGTGACTGAGCAAGGGGAGATGATCCGGTTCAAGTTTGGTATCCCTGAGCTTGCGGTACGTAACCTCGAGCTGTACGCCGGGGCTGTTTTGATGGCCACGCTCTCTCCGTCGCCTTCACCAAAAGGGCATTGGCGCGAGCAGATGAATCAGATGGCCGCTAAAGGGTTAGAGTCCTACCGAGCGGTGGTGCGTCATGATCCACAGTTTGTGCCGTACTTTAGAGCGGTTACACCGGAGCAAGAGCTGAGCAAATTGCCGTTGGGTTCCCGGCCTGCTAAACGCCGTGCCGATGGCGGTGTCGAAAGCTTGCGTGCCATTCCGTGGATTTTTGCATGGACTCAAATTCGCTTGATGCTGCCTGCTTGGTTAGGGTCGGAAGCGGCATTGAAAGAGGCGATCGATCACAACCAAGTCAGCTTATTGCAAGAGATGTACGAGCAATGGCCGTTCTACAAAACCTACGTCGATATGCTGGAAATGGTCTTGGCCAAAAGCGATGTGGACTTGGCCGAATACTACGAGTCTCGACTGGTTTCCGAAGAACTAAAAGTCCTAGGTTCAAGCTTACGGGCCCGTTTGGCCGTCGCCAAACAGTGTGTGTTGACGATTCGGGAGCGCGATCATCTCTTGTCGGATAACCCAGTTATTCGTCAATCCATTGATGTGCGAAACCCTTACATCGATCCGCTTCACGGCCTTCAGGCTGAGCTTTTGTATCGCGATCGTAACCAACCGGATCACCGTTTGGAGCAAGCCTTGATGGTCACCATGGCGGGGATCTCGGCGGGCATGCGAAATACGGGGTAAACCTGATCTAAAGCGCATAAGCGCTTGAAAATCGAGTGAAAGCACCTGTGTGGGGTTGAGCCAATCATCAGTTTGGCTTAACCTCCTTCTGTTTTTGCAAAAACACTGACGCATCCGACTTTAGTGCGAGTTGATCTGTTGCAATGGATCCCTTCTGCTAGTGCTAACGTCGAATTGTTCGAATTTCATCGCATCAGTATGGTTTCTGCATACCGTGGCAAGCATCGAAGCCTTGGCTTTCGTCCAGCCCAAACCAAATTTACAGTTAAGAAAAACGATTATTGGAGTTACCCTTCATGCGAATTATCCTTCTTGGCGCGCCGGGCGCTGGCAAAGGCACTCAAGCTCAGTACCTGACCGAAAAGTTCGGTATTCCACAAATCTCTACTGGGGATATGTTGCGTGCTGCGGTAAAAGCGGGCACACCACTGGGTGTTAAAGCCAAAGCCGTTATGGATGCAGGCGAGCTGGTGTCTGACGACATCATCATTGGTCTGGTAAAAGAGCGTATTGCTGAGTCCGATTGTGCAAACGGTTTCCTGTTTGATGGCTTCCCACGCACCATCCCTCAAGCGGATGCTCTGAAAGACGCGGGCGTACAAATTGATGCTGTGGTTGAGATTGACGTTGCAGACGAAGAGATCATCAAGCGTATGAGCGGCCGTCGTGTGCACCCAGGTTCGGGTCGTACATACCACGTTGTTTTCAACCCACCCAAAGTAGAAGGCAAAGACGACTTTACGGGTGAAGACTTGATTCAACGCGACGATGACCAAGAAGACATTGTAAAAGGTCGTTTGAACGTCTACCACGAGCAAACTGAGCCATTGATCTCTTACTACCGCGGTTGGGTTGAAGAAAACGCAGCAACGGCACCTAAATACGTTTACGTACCGGGTGTTGGCAGCGTTGATGATATCCGCGATAAAGTGTTTGAAGGTCTGGCGTAATCTAAGCCTGACATCGACTCGTAAAAAAGCCGCTTGATGCGGCTTTTTTTGTGTCTGGATCAAGTCGAGTGTCATTGGGCATCAAAAACCGCGGCTTTGTTGAGCAAAGCGGTGGGTTTTTAGGCAGCCTTTGGCGATAATACCTGCCTGCTTCTGGGAGTCTGTTGTGTCACATTCTATTGATCCGAAAACCGTCATCTTATTAGTCAATTTGGGCACGCCCGATTCGGCCGAGCCATCATCGGTGCGCCGCTATTTGAAAGAGTTTCTCTCGGACCGTCGAGTTGTCGAAGGCAAAGGGCCGCGTCGCTGGTTATGGTTGGCCGTGCTCAACAGCATTGTTTTAACCTTTCGCCCTAAACGGGTAGCTAAGCTGTACCAATCCATCTGGGAAGATGATTCCCCGATGCGCCGAATTTTGATGGAGCAAGTGGGTGCGCTGCAATCCACGCTGTCAGCGCAGCTGGATATCGCGCCGCGTGTCGTGCCTGCCATGACGTATGGCTCACCAGGCCTGACCGATCAGCTTCACACCTTGGCCAAAGAGGGCGTTGAACGCCTGTTTGTGGTCCCGATGTACCCGCAGTACTCCGCAACGACCACGGCACCCATCTATGATCAGATTGCGCGCTTTCAGTTAAAGCGCCGCGAAGTGATGGACATTCGCATCGTAAAATCGTTTTACAACCACCCCAAGTACATCAAAGCGATGGTGGCTTCGATTCACGCGCATACCAGTGCACACCCGGGCGCAGAAAAGCTGGTGCTCTCTTATCACGGTATCCCGAAAGAGTACGCCGATAAGGGCGATCCTTATCCGGTGCAATGTCATGCAACGTCCCGTTTGATTGCAGATGCGATGAGCTTGGGCGATGATCAATGGCTAACGACCTTCCAGTCTCGATTTGGCCCTGCCGAGTGGTTAAAACCCTATACGGATAAAACCTTAGAGTCCTTGGCAAAGTCGGGGACTCGTCATGTGGATGTGATTTGCCCTGCGTTTACGGCTGATTGCCTTGAAACACTTGAAGAGATTGCAGAAGAAAACAAGGAAGTCTTTGAAGAAGCCGGCGGAAGTCATTACGCTTACATCCCTGCTTTGAACAGTGAGCCACTGTTTATTGATTTATTAGCCAGCCTTGTGAATGAGCAAGCGTCCGATTGGCTGAACCGCTGAACCTGAATAACTGAGATTGACCATGTCCCTTGAGCGCGTCTTTGGCATCCATGCCGTGAAAACTGTCCTGAAATACGATACTGATCGCGTACAGCGATTGTTGGTGCTAAAAGGGCGGGAAGATAAACGGATCACCGAGCTTCTGAACGACCTCACGGGCATACAGGTGGTGCGCAAAGATCGTCGTGAACTGGACGATCTGGCTGAAGGCGGCGTTCACCAAGGGATCATCGCTGAGGTAAAACCGATCGAAGCGAAAGATGAGCGCTTTTTAGATCAGTTATTGGACGGCCTTGAAGAAGCACCGTTTTTATTAGTGCTGGATGGTGTAACCGACCCGCATAATCTTGGGGCGTGTATTCGAACCGCCGATGCTGCAGGTGTTCATGCGGTGATTGCGCCTAAGGATAAATCCGCTCCGCTGACCTCTGTGGCCGCGAAGGTCGCGTGCGGCGCTGCTGAAGTCGTGCCTTACGTTCAGGTAACTAACCTATCGCGTACGCTGCAGGATTTGCAGCAGCGTGGCATTTGGGTAACCGGAACGGCCGGTGAAGCGGAACAGATGGTCTATGAAGCGAACCTAAAAGGCCCCATGGCCCTGGTCATGGGTGCCGAAGGCAAAGGGATGCGCCGCTTAACGCGCGAGCACTGTGATTTCTTGATCAAAATCCCCATGGCTGGGGAGGTTAGCAGTTTGAACGTGTCTGTTGCAACAGGTGTCTGCCTGTTTGAAGCGGTTCGTCAGCGTCGCTAAAGGTGTAAGTCACTGGATGCTCGCTCGATCAGTTCGGTTTTGAGCATCACCTCTTCATGAAGCGAGGGTTGTTTTAAGGCTTTCAACAATAGGTTGGCGGCCTCTTCGCCCATGGCCTGCATAGGTTGGCGAATAGTCGTCAATGAAGGCCAGCACTGGGTAGCCAAGTCGGCATCATCAAAGCCCGTTACGCAGAGTTCTTGGGGTATCTGAACCTTGAGGTCGTGCGCCGCACTGAGCGCACCGGCTGCCATTTCATCGTTGGCGCAAACGATGGCGGTTGGACGCGGGGTATTTAAGAGTAGCGTTTTAGCTGATTGGTAACCGGACTCAGATGTACTCGCACCTTGCTGAGTAAAATCCGATGGCAGGTCTAAAGCGTGCTGCGTGATTGCTGCCTCATAGCCTTTTTTTCGCTCGGTGACGGCTTTGTGATCGGCCCGTCCCGCTATAAATGCGATCTTTCTGTGACCTGTCTGGATTAATTTATCCGTTAAATCTTCAACCGCGGCTTTGTCATCGGTACGCACGCACGAGGCGCGTGGATGGTCTTCAACCGGAGAGATTCTAACGTATGGGATGTTCAGCTCATCGAATAATTGAGCAATGTTTTCATCGTCGCTCAGAGGCGGCGTCAAAATAACCCCATCGACACGGGTGCGTTTTAAAAAGGCGTGGACATCCTTGGGGCGGTGCGTGGCTTGGGTGGTAATAGGGTGGATGAGCAGCTCGTACCCCTCTTGGTGACAACGCTGAATGACCCCAAATTGAACCTTCATGACGTAAGAGGAGGCCGCCAAAAACGTATCGTACAAAAGCGCCACGACAAATGAGCGTTTGCTGGCGAGTTGGCGTGCGGATAAGTTTGGCTGATAGCCTAATGCTTCAATCGAGGATTGTACTTTTTCTCGTGTTTTTTCACTGACGTTTGGCTCACCGTTAATCACACGTGAAACCGTTTTTATGGACACACCAGCGTGTGAGGCGACATCATCAATGGTCGGTGTACTCACAGGTTCTTCCTTACTGCCTTGTTTTTATTGTGTTCGCAGTATCGCACATTGGGGTGAATCTCCCAAATTCTCGTAAAGCCCATGTTTTATAGGGTTTGCTTAAACGTTAGGGTACAATAAGTTTTTATTGACAGCGCTGTCATAATTGGACAGACTGCGCCGCCATCTGCTCGGCGCTCAGGTGATGTTACCTGAGTTAACAAGGACAACGATCGCTGAACGAGGCAATTTGATGGCAACGTCCACACCAGGTCTATCGACTAACCACTCAGAAACACCGGCAAGCGGTAATTTCCGATTTGCACTTATTTCATTAACCTCACTGTTTTTCATGTGGGGGTTTATTACCAGTCTTAATGACATTCTGATTCCACACCTTAAAAACATTTTTGATCTGAGCTACACGCAAGCGATGCTCATCCAATTCTGTTTCTTTGGTGCTTATTTTGTCATGTCTCTGCCAGCCGGTGCGCTGGTGCATCGCTTAGGCTATAAGATGGGCATTGTGTGCGGTTTGTTAGTAGCGGCCGCAGGTGCCTTGCTGTTTGTACCAGCCGCCACCCTACAAATGTACCCGCTGTTCTTGGGCGCTTTGTTTGTATTGGCCTCTGGTATCACGATTTTGCAGGTATCGGCTAACCCATACGTTACGATTCTAGGCCCTGCTCAAACCGCATCAAGCCGTTTGAATTTAACCCAAGCCTTTAACTCTTTGGGTACGACAGTGGCTCCGTTTTTCGGTGCGATTCTGATTTTGACAGCCGGTGCACCTGCACTTGAAGGCGTCAGTGAAGTGGCCCACGAGATCGAGACGGTTAAAATGCCGTATGTGATCATCGCAGGCGCCTTGATTGCTTTGGCTGTGGTGTTTGCACTACTGAAGTTGCCACGCTTGTCCGACGACAATCAAACAGATACGTCAGAAGACATCAGCCGTGGTACTAACACGTCCGCTTGGCAGTATTCCCACCTGGTGCTGGGTGCCGTTGCTATCTTTATGTACGTGGGCGGTGAAGTGGCGATTGGTAGCTTCTTGGTCAACTTCTTGGGTGAGCCTCACATTGCAGGCTTAGCTGAAACCTCGGCTGCGCACTATGTGGCTTACTACTGGGGTGGTGCAATGGTCGGGCGTTTCATTGGCTCGGCGCTGATGACGAAGATTAACCCTGCGAAGATCCTAGCGTTCAATGCGTTAATGGCGGTGGTGCTCATCTTGGTAGCGACGTTCACCGAAGGCAATGTGGCTATGTTCGCGATCTTGCTGGTGGGTTTGTGTAACTCCATTATGTTCCCAACCATCTTCAGCTTAGCGGTACGTGGTTTGGGTGCGCATACCAGCCAAGGTTCTGGCATCTTGTGCTTGGCCATTGTGGGCGGTGCGATTGTGCCGCTTATTCAAGGTTTTGTGGCCGACAGCGTCGGTGTTCAGCTGTCCTTCTTAGTGGCAGCGGCGTGTTACCTGTACATCGTATTCTATGGCGCGAAGGGCTCCGAGCTGAAAACCCGCTAACAGAGCTTGTGGTATCAAGGCTCCCGATTGGGGGCCTTTTTTATACCTGTAGCATCGCTTTTGCACCTTTTGGAGCAATACCGGACCTCATCCCAGCAACGTGCCCATTTTTACGCCACGTAAAAGACCGCTCGCAGACTGGGCATATTTTGCTGGGTAAGTGGGGTTTCTTATGTGCCATTGGGTTTAAGTGTCCGCTCGTACGTGGCGCGCTAAGATGCGCTTGCTTTCAGCTTTAACATCGGCGCGGGAGCGGAACGACCAAAGACGCTCGCGGGCTTCAGCCCCGGTTATCTGTATATCAATGATGCGCTTGGGGTAGTCCTTGCCCAGAGTGACCTCCAACATGACCTCTTCCATGGGTGTCATTAACCAAGGTTCTTGGCGTAGCGCCGGCGGAAGGGGCGCAAGCTCGGGAATCCACTTGGCGATAAACAGCCCCTCGGGGTCGTGGTCCTGCGCTTGTTTTGTCGGGTTGTAAATTCGAAGGGTATTTGTGCCTGTGACCCCAGCCTGCATCTGAATTTGTGGGTAATGGATGCCTGGCTCAAAGTCCAAAAAGCGCTGCGCTAACGGGGCAGCGGCCCTTCGCCAATCAATTTTGAGATGATGGCAAAGAAAGCTCACCAGCATCGCGCGCATCCGAAAATTGATGTAACCGGTCGTGTTCAAGCAGCGCATGCAGGCATCCACCAGCGGGTAACCGGTTTGGCCTTGCAACCAGGCCTCAACGTGTAGGTCGACTAGATCATCCGTGCGGTAATCAAGGCGTTGATACGCCTGATTGACGGGACGAAACTCCATCTCCGATTCGCTTTCAAATTTTTGAATAAAGTGACAATGCCAATGCAAACGCGAGGCTAATGCCCTTAAAGCCTTGTGCCAACCGGGTTGTTTCCACTGGCGGAGCAAAGTTTGATACACCTCGCGAAGGCTAATGTTCCCAAACGCCAGATAGGGCGAGAGCCTAGAGCAGCTTTGTTGGCTCTCCATCGGTTTTGAAATGCGATAATGATAGTCGCGCCCGCGTCCTTGATAGAAGGACTCTACCACTTGCCAAGCGGCGGTTGAGCCACCGGTTTGTCGATGAGTGTCATCCAACGTCCAGCTGGTGGGCGCTGTCCATTCGGAAAAAATATCACTGGGTAGATGAAACGTTTTAAGTGACCCTAAATCGGGCGTATCCATTGGGCTTCGCATGGTGCGTTTCCTGTGTGCATCCCAATTATCGCGATTTTTAGCACCGCGTATCACGGCCCCCAGCGGCGTTTCATGCCATAAAACGCCGTGGTTATTACACCAAGCTTTGACGGCTTTATCTCGAGCGAAGGTGTTGTTAAGGCCGACCTCTTCATGGCTGTAAAGGTGATCGATATCCGCAACCTTCACTATCTGCTCAAAAGCATCCGGCAATGGAGCGTGCACCACTTGGATACGGCTTTGATATGGCGTTAGCTGACGGTTCAGGTCCTCTAACGATTGCCAGATAAAGCGCCAATGCTGCTCACTGTAGTGTGGGTCATCCAATAGCATCGGCTCTACAACATAGAGCAATACAATCGGTTTATTGTGTTCAATCGCTAAACGAAGCGGAGTGTGATCGGTTAAGCGAAGATCCCGTTTAAACCACACGATATTGATGGAAGGTCGTTCGTTATTGGTCATGGCATGATCGGCCAATCGGCCGCATCCACGCTGTCCAATGGTGCGGCTTTGTGTGCCTGAGGCCCAAGCCATCGTGTTTGATAGTGCCCCTCTGGATCAAATTGTTGGCGTTGTTTTTCAAGGTTAAAGTGACGTCCACCCCGAGGGTCCGCCCCGACACCGGCAATGTACTGCCAGTTACCCCAATTGCTGGCAACATCGTAATCCAGAAGGTGTTGTTCGAACCACGCCGCCCCATAACGCCAGTCGACTTGCAGCTCATTCACCAGAGCACTGGCCGCGATTTGACGAGCCCGGTTAGAGATATATCCCGTTTCACTGAGCTCCTTCAAGATGGCATTGACCAAAGGGTAAGGGGTTTCTCCCTCACACCACGCTCGAAAACGTTGTGGATAAAAGCTGGTGAGGGGCGGGTGCTTCGCTACCCCTTTAAACGCGAACAAGCGTTGACCTTGTTGTCTGGCTAGCCACTGAAAATACTCGCGCCATAAGAGCTCAAATCGCAGCCAGTCGGTTCCTTCGTTTTTCCCGTGCTGTTGCTCGTAATCGAGCGTCGCTTTCCAGAGCGTACGGCACGATAGAGCCCCTTGGCTGAGCCAAAACGAGCACTTGGACGATGCTTCCCAATCCGACAATGCATTGCGAGTGGCTTTGTAATGAATCGGCGCTTGGCTATTAAAATAAGCCTTTAGGTGACTAAGCGCAGCGCCTTCTCCACCGTGGGCGGCAAGAGCATGATCCTGGGTAGTGTCTGCACTCAGGAGTGATGATTCAGATGGTGGTTGCAGTGGGGAAGGTAACGCGCGAACGGCCGAACAGGGTTTGGTAACCGTCAGCGAATTGGCTCTGTGTCGAAACGGGGTAAAGTGTTTGGGCAACTTGGTATCGAGCAGATCCGATTGGCCTTGTTCAAATAACGTAAAGGTATCGATCACCGAAAAGCGTGTTGCTGGGCAACGCTTTTTCAGTTGATCGAGCGCTTTTAGCTCATCTATACCGACGGGGCGTGAGAGTACGACTTTCTCGATCTCTAAGGATTCGATGGTGTGGGAGACGACTTCCACCCAGTGACCTTGCTGAACATCCAACCATTGCCCCAGTGCGTTTAGGGACTGATCCAACTGTGTGAGCGCTTCTTGCAAAAAGCGCCAGCGTTTAGGTGAGAGCGCTGGTTGTTGGTAACGGCCGGGTTTAAACAGTGCCGGGTCAATGACGAAAAGGCAGTGCAGTTTTGATGCGAGGGCCGCTTCGGATAAAGCCGGATTATCGTGGATTCGTAAATCATTACCAAACAGCAGCAAGGTGCGCATCAAAGGCTCCGCAGATATCAGTCAATTGACCATCCTACGCTGGCTGCTGTTTGGCAGATCACAGATAATTAGGCACCAATTACTTCGGTGACATGGTGCGCGATCATCGCCTCCTCATTGGTGGGGATGATCCATACCTCGACAGAGCTGCCTTCTGAGTTGATGTTCAAAGCGGATGACCGGTTGGCCTCGGTATCGAGCTGAATACCCAACCACGCGCTTTGTTCACAGACACGGGCACGAAGCTCGGCGTCGTTTTCACCGACACCGCCTGTAAAGATCAGCTGTTCAAGTCCCCCTAAGGCGGCGGTTAAACGACCGAGTTCCAGTGCGATGCGGTACGCAAACATGGCGATGGCTTCTTGTGCTTCTGGGCTGTTTGAGCGCTTTAAGCGAATCATATCGGAGGACTCCCCAGACACCCCAAGCCAGCCACTCTCTTTGTAGATCAGGTGTTCGATCTGATCGGGTGTCATCTGGTAGTTGCGTTCTAGATAGAGAATCACTCCAGGGTCAATCGAGCCGCAACGCGAGCCCATCGGTAAACCGTCCACCGCGGTAAAGCCCATCGATGAAGCCACACTTTTTCCCTCTTTTACCGCACACATGCTGGCACCGGCCCCTAAATGACAGATCACCGTTTTGCGTTTTTCAGCCCGTGGGCGAATCTGACCTAAACGATAGACAATGTATTCGTAGGATAGACCATGAAATCCATAACGCTGAATGCCTGCTTCTGTTAATTCTCGTGGCAGGGCGTAGTGGCGCTCAAGATCGGATTGGCTGGCGTGAAACATGGTGTCGAAGCAGCCAATTTGTGGAAGGCTTGGCATTAATGCATGGCAGCAATCAATCAATAGGGTGTTGTACGGCTGATGCAGGGGGGCTAAAGGTATCAGAGTCTTTAAGTGTTCAACGCTTTTGTGATCCAGAAGCGTTGGGGTTAGGAAGTGCTTACCCCCGTGAACAATTCGGTGGCCAAACGCCGTTATGTGGTATTGGCTTCGGTTTTCGGCGATCCAATTAAGCACAAAATCCAATGCGCTGTGATGGCGTTCGTCCTCATCGCAGTTCAGATCGATATGATCCTCCACCAAGGTACTTCCATCGGCATCTTTAATGCTCAGCCGAGTATTGCCCAGCAAATTCCCCAGCTTGATCTGAACAATAGGTTGTTCCTGAACCGGGCCTGTAAGAAACAGCGTTGCTTTTAAACTGGAGGAGCCTGCGTTAATCGTTAAAACGGTTTGCATAACGAGACTCCCTTAGGTGTTGTTGGCGTGGCGAACCATGTACGAAGCCAATGCGCAGGACGCTAAACGACCTAACGGTGTTTCGGCTCGGCTGGTCAGGATGATCGGCACGCGTGCGCCCAAAGCCAGACCCGCTGATTTTGCCTCCGCTAGGTAGATAAGCTGCTTGGCGATCATGTTCGCCGCTTCCAAATCCGGCGCCAGTAAAATATCGGCCTCTCCAGAGACGGGGGAGTTGATGTGTTTATCCAGCGCGGCTTGTTTGGATATGGCATTATCAAACGCCAATGGGCCATCCAATACACCGCCGGTAATTTGGCCACGGTCGGCCATTTTGCACAAACAGGCCGCATCAATGGTGCTTGGCATGTAGGCTTTCACTTTTTCGA
Source organism: Neptunomonas sp. ABH4_499 (assembly GCF_056160565.1). NCBI lineage: Bacteria > Pseudomonadati > Pseudomonadota > Gammaproteobacteria > Oceanospirillales > Oceanospirillaceae > Neptunomonas > Neptunomonas sp. ABH4_499. Next base: position 35,372 of record NZ_JBSWXK010000006.1, read on the forward strand.
CCGCCGCAAGAATCGCCACTTTAGGGGTGGTAATGCCTAGGGCGTGACAAAAATCGATGGCGTTTTGTGTGATGTCGCGTTTGTCATCTAAAGAAGGGGCGACATTAATGGCTCCATCGGTAATGACCAGCGGCTTATGGTAATGCGGGACATCAAACACAAAGACATGGCTTAAGCGGCGTTCGGTGCGAAGGCCGGTCTGCTTGTTGATAATGGCGCTGATCAGCTCCGAGCTACCAAGATCCCCCTTCATCAGTGCATCGGCCTTCCCTTGGCGGGCCAGCTCACAGGCTTTTTCGGCCGCGGCGTGGCTGTGTTCCACATCAACACACTCGTAAGCGGAAATATCGATGCCTTCTTGTTCGGCTGCGCTTCGAATCTTGGCAAGCGGGCCAATCAAAATCGGTTGGATTAAGCCTTTCTCGGCCGCTTCAACGGCACCGAGCAGTCCGTTGTGGGATACCGGATGAACGACGGCGGTGCGAATCGGTTGATCGTTAGCGGCTTGTTCAATGAAGAACTCTAATTGATCATGTGCAGGTGGCTGGGCAGGCATGTTCATCACTCACTCCTTTTGAAGATTCGATCCTAAAGGGTCAGATCCATTGATCAGTACAAGGTGTAAAAAGTTACTGCCACGAGAGTATGATTATGCCGCACTGCAACAAAATGACAATGACCTACATCAGCGTTAACGAGTCAGCTTCGGTCGGTACAAGTCTGGGTATTGATCAAACGGAGCCAGCTCGGCCTCTGCAGCACGCACCAGTGCGTCCGTTAGGTGTTTTGCTAGCGGCGTTTTTAAACTCCAGACATGCCAATACAGAGGTACCGCTAAAAACTGACCCGGCGCGATATCAACCAAACGTCCTTGTTCCACCAACGGGTCGGCAAGCTGATCGGGAATCATACCCAGGCCAAAGCCACGTAGAATAAGATCCACAAACGGCTCGGCCGCAGGGATACGGTGGCATTGATATTCACTGGGTTCCAAATGATAGAAGCTGCGTAAATAGCGAATTTGCAGCGCATCCTTGTGGTTGTAGTCAACCACCGGTGCTTTACGAACGGCCGCACGATCGACCCCTTCGGCAAAGTACTGCTGCATAAAACTTGGGGAGGCAAACGCGCGGTACACGCAAACACCCAATGGGATGGAGTGGCAGCCTTGCAGCGGTTTTTCGTTTGCTGTGATGCAGCCCATGACATCCCCTTGTTTTTGGAGCTGTAGAGTCTGGTCCTGATCATCGACTTTAAGGTCCAGCAATAAGGCATGCTCGTTTAACAATGGCTCCAACGCAGGTAGAAACCAAGTGGCAAGGGTGTCGGCGTTTAACCCGATCGAGAGTCGCGTAAAGCCACCCACATCATCTGGGCTGAGCTCTTCCATCAAATGGGTTTGCAACAGCTCGACCTGACGATAATGTTTTAGCAGGCTTTGGCCTGCGTCGGTGGGCGTTAAAGGGTGAGAGCGGATCAGCAAGGCTTGGCCTACGTGCTCCTCTAATTGCTTGATGCGCTGGGAAATGGCCGATTGGGTTACGTGTAATCTCGCGGCGGCACGCTCAAAGTTTTGTTCTTCTATAACAATGGCTAAGGCTTGGATTTGACGATAGTCGATCATTAGCTTTACTTATCTTTCATTAAAATTATCAGTTTTTCTTTATTTTTAGTCTTGTGCAAAATGACGATTCTTTCAAGCTTTTATCACCCGATATCCTTACATAAGCAGTAATATCATGTCGATTATCAATGTTCTTCAAGGTTTCAGCAGTGCCATTGTGCTGATCGTAGCCATCGGCGCGCAAAACGCCTTTGTACTGGGGCAGGGCGTACAAAAACATCATCATTGGTGGGTTGCACTCATTTGCATGAGTTGCGATGCGGTGCTGATCAGCGCTGGTATGTTAGGGGGCGGGTATGTGTTTGAAACTTGGCCGCTGATTCTGGACGTGCTTCGCTACGGTGGCGCAGCGTTTTTACTCTGGTATTCCATCGGCTGTTTTAAAGGGTTTATGCACCCTAAAGGGCTGAGCCCGAACATGATGTACACCACGCTGACCCGCACGGTGATGACCACATTGGCCGTGAGCTTGTTAAATCCGCATGTCTATATCGATACGGTGGTGCTGTTGGGCAGTATTGGTAACCAGCTGGAAGGGGGCGAGAAAAACGGCTTTTGGTTGGGCGCAGTGACCGCATCCGTGGTGTGGTTTACGGTGCTTGCCGCCGCCGCACAGGCTTTATCTCCAGTGTTGAAAAAGCCCAATGTGTGGCGCTGGATCGATTTGGGGATTGGCTGCTTAATGCTTTGGATCGCCTACTGGTTGTTGACTCATTGATACTCGATTGATTCACAATCAACAGACAGCAAAAAGGCCCATCAGGGCCTTTCTTAATCTAGCGAGGTGATCATCAGTCCTCAGATTTGAACACCTAAGGATTCAAGAGTGCCTAGCGTTAGCTGACCGGAGGGGAGTTTTTGATCCCGCTGATAGGCTGTAACCGCACGCATGGTTTTGCGCCCCATGATGCCATCGACAATACCTGGGTTGTAACCCTTGTTTTTCAAGCTTTGTTGAAGTCGCTTAACGAGGTCTTTAGTCGTGTTGGTCTCGCATAAAATAGGACGCCACTCAAGGTAGGCATCGGCCGCCTGTGCTTGGCCGTTGCTGGCAATCACACGAGGCTCGCCCGAGTTCACCAACTTGCGCACCTTAACGGTCTGATATTCAGCCGGGATCTTAACGGTACGAGAAGTCGCAGGCTTGACTAAAACGCGTCGGGTGATGGTTTGAGTTTTACCCGGTACCGACACTTTTTTAACGGTTTCAGGTTCGACCAACACTTCTTTCGTGACGGTTTTGTATTCGGCGGGTACTTCGACTAAACAGAGGATCTCACCGGTTTGCTCATCACGTTTGGAGATAGGCCCCGTGCCTTTTTTCCACTCGGTGTGTGCAGGGCGGACTAAGACTTGTTCCGTAACCGTTTCATACTTTGCAGGAATGCGGATAAGCTCATCGGCCGAATCCGATACTTGGATCTCTTCAGTAACGGTTTTGTATTTAGCCGGGATGATCTCGGTGGATTCCGACGCGTCTTTGATTAAAACGCGTTCTTCAACCCACTCAAATTTAGGCTCAACCGTTTCAAAATGCTGATTGGATGCGCTGGCATCAATCTTAAGGTTTGCATCGCTGTTTTCAGGTAACACCACTACACGTGCATAGCATTCACCCGGTTTGGGGTTGGGCGGGAGTAAGCTGTTTTGGCGCTGAACGTTAGAGGACTGGTTAACGTCCTGTGTAGGTTTGAAGACACTGCAGCCGCTAAGAACAGCAAGTGCCAGAGACGAAATCGCAAAAAATGATATGCGTCGTTTCATGACAGAGATTCCTTTCAAATTCGGTATGTTTCGCGTTTAAGGGACTATGACCCCAAAACGAAGCTAAAGTTACTCCAACTTTAGCTTTATTTTTATTGGTATCTTACACGTCTACTTTAAGCGAGTCTTGATACGGAGGCCAGCCTAAAGGTTTGCCACCTAACACGTGCAGGTGAATATGATACACCGTCTGTCCACCATGTGGGTTGCAATTAAAGACGGTTCGGTAACCATCGTTGGAAAAACCGTGCTCTTTTGCTAAGTGTGCGGCGGTTGCGATCACTTTACCGACAAGGGTGTGATCCTCTTCGGTGACATCGTTCAAGGTGTGGATGTGTTTCTTTGGAATCACCAAACCATGGAAGGGCGCGTGAGGGTTAATGTCTTCAAAGGCCAAAACGTCGTCATCTTCAAAAAGAATCTTAGCTGGGATCTCTTTGTTGATGAGCTTACAAAATAAACAATCCATTAGGCTTCATCCAAAATTTAAGGTTGAAGCCCAAAGTATATGAGATCGGCTTAGCCGATCTCAAGCAACTCTTTTGGCGGACAGTGATAAGTGCGGGTTACTTTGTCCTCCGGGGTCACGGATTCCAGGTGTACATCAAACCCCCACAGTCGGTGGATGTGTTTGAGTACCTCGTCGGTATCGTCGCCCAGCGGTCGGTTGTTATGCATATAATGACGCAAGGTCAAGGATCGGTTTCCACGAACGTCCACGTTGTACACTTGGATGTTAGGCTCCCGATTACCCAGATTGTACTGAGCGGAGATATCTTCGCGAATGCGGCGATAGCCAGAATCATCGTGAATGGCCGAGACTTTTAACGTCGGGGAATCCGAATCATCTAAGATGGTAAAGAGCTTCAGTTCTCGAATAAGCTTGGGCGATAAATACTGCAGGATAAAACTCTCATCCTTAAAGTTGCGCATCGCATAATCGAGGGTTTTCAGCCAATCGGCCCCAGCAATGTCTGGGAACCACTCCCGGTCTTCTGGGGTTGGGTCTTCACAGATGCGGCGAATGTCGCACATCATATTAAAGCCCAAGGTGTAGGGGTTTATCCCTGAAAAGTAGGGGCTATCAAAGGAGGGTTGATAGACCACGCTGGAGTGGCTGTGCAGAAACTCCATCATAAAGCCATCGGTGACCAGCCCTTCCTCGTAGAGTTTATTCAGCAAGGTGTAATGCCAAAAGGTGGCCCACCCCTCGTTCATGACTTGAGTTTGTTTTTGCGGATAAAAGTACTGGGAGATCTTACGCACGATACGCACAATCTCACGTTGCCAAGGCTCTAAGAGAGGCGCGTTTTTCTCGATAAAATAGAGAATGTTCTCTTCCGGTTCCGGTGGGAACTTAGGCGCTTCTCTGGCGCTCTCTTCATCCGCTTTTTTCGGAATGGTGTTCCAGATCTGATTCAGATGGCGCTGGTTGTATTCTTCGCGCGCATCAATACGGGCCTGCTCCTCTTCGGCGGTTAAAGGTTTAGGCCGTTTGTAGCGGTTGACCCCATAATTCATTAAGGCATGACACGAATCTAAAACCGACTCGACCTCTTCTACGCCGTGGCGCTCCTCGCATTTGGCGATGTACTGCTTAGCAAACACCAAGTAATCAATGATGGCCGAGGCGTCGGTCCAGGTTTTGAACAGGTAATTGCCTTTAAAGAAGGAGTTATGACCATAGCACGCGTGCGCAATCACCAGCGCTTGCATGGTCATGGTGTTCTCTTCCATTAGATAGGCAATACACGGGTTGGAATTGATTACAATCTCGTAGGCCAGACCCATCTGGCCGCGTTTGTATTGCTGCTCGGTTTGGACAAACTGCTTACCGTAGGACCAATGGTTGTAGTTGAGTGGCATACCGACGGAGGCGTAGGCATCCATCATCTGCTCAGAGGTAATGATCTCAATTTGATTGGGGTAGGTGTCCAGGCCAAACTCTCTTGCCACACGACCGATCTCTTTGTCGTAGGCTTCGATCAGTTCAAAGCTCCACTCGGCTCCGGTGGAAATGGGTTCGCGTTTGCTCATGCCGCCCCCTCCGTTTTACGTTCAAAGAGTTTGCGAAACACCGGATAAATATCGGACATCTCTTCGATGTGTTGAATCGCAAATTGCTCAGGATGACGCTGGTGGACTTGAAGGTATTCCTCCCACAGGTTTTGGTGTGGCCCGTTGGTGATCTCTACATAGGCAAAGTACTGCACTTCGCGAAGAATCTCTTTGTACAAGATATCTGAGCAACGTTGCGAGTCACCCTCCCAGTTATCCCCATCCGATGCCTGAGCCACATACACGTTCCAGTCGTTGCGCGGGTAGCGTTTGCGCAAAATATCGGCGGTCAGATCTAAGGCGCTTGATACGATGGTACCGCCCGTTTCGCGGGAGTAGAAAAACTCCTCCTCTGTGACCTCTTTGGCGTGGGTGTGGTGGCGAATAAACACCACTTCAATGTGTTTGTAGTTTCGCTGCAAAAAGAGGTAAAGCAAGATGAAAAAACGCTTGGCCATCTCTTTGATGGACTGCGTCATCGAGCCTGAAACATCCATCAAACAAAACATAACCGCTTTGCTTGAAGGCACAGGGTGCTTAACCATGTTGTTGTAGCGAAGATCAAACTCATCAATAAAGGGTAGCTTTTTGACGGATTTCTCAAGCTCCGTGATCTTCTCGCGGATCTCGGCCATTTCGGCGGTACGCGCATCCGACGCCGGTTGATCCTCTAGATTCCACAAACGTTTTTTAAGTGAACGAATCTCCTGACGATTAGGGCCAGATAAAGCGATTCGGCGGGCATGGGCCGCTCTTAGCGAGCGAACAATATTAAGCTTATCGGGTGAGCCTGCGGTCGTGAAACCCGCGCGCTTGGTTTCAAAGCTGGTACTGTCCTTGAGCTGCTTTTTTACCAAATAGGGGAGTTCGAGGTCTTCAAACATGAAGTCCAAAAACTCCTCTTGGTTAATGTGGAAGCTAAATTCATCTTCACCTTCGCCTTGATTGCTGGCTTGGCCTTGTCCACCACCGCCTCCGCCGCCCCCACCTTGAGGGCGTTGGAATTCGTCACCGGTTGTAAACTCTTTGTTACCCGGAAATACCCGAGTTTGCTTGCCTCCTTGGCCGTGGTGAAACATGGGCTCATTGGTGTCTTTACGCGGGATGGTAATCTTTCCACCCCGGTCCAGATCCTGAATAGAGCGCTGCTTGATGGACTCTTCCACCGCTTCCTTAATCTGCTTTTTATAGCGTTTCAGAAAGCGCTGGCGGTTCACAGTGCTTTTCTTTTTTCCGTTGAGACGGCGGTCAATGATGTAACTCATGCTCCGTTCTCCTTAGCCGGTCGGGCGGTGATTACTGCGATTTTCGAACGCGGATATACCACTCAGATAACAAGCGAACTTGTTTCTCGGTGTAGCCCCGCTCGATCATGCGCTTCACAAACTCACCGTGTTTATGCTGCTCGTCGGACGATGCTTTCGCATTGAACGAGATAACAGGCAGAAGATCTTCGGTGTTCGAGAACATTTTCTTCTCGATCACGGTGCGCATCTTCTCGTAGCTCATCCACGATGGATTTTTGCCTTCGTTGTTGGCGCGGGCGCGCAGCACAAAGTTCACAATCTCGTGACGGAAGTCTTTCGGATTGCTGATGCCAGCTGGTTTTTCGATCTTCTCGAGCTCTTCGTTGATGGACTGACGATCCAGAATGTCACCGGTTTCTGGGTCTCGGTACTCTTGGTCTTGAATCCAGAAGTCCGCGTAGGTCACATAGCGATCAAAGATGTTCTGGCCGTACTCGGAGTAGGACTCAAGGTAAGCGGTTTGAATCTCTTTACCCAGTAACTCGATGTATTTGGGCGCAATGAACTCTTTGATGAAGCTTACGTAAGCCTCTTGCGTATCCTGCGGGAACTGCTGCTGCTCGATCTCTCTTTCTAGCACATACATCAGATGAACAGGGTTGGCTGCCACTTCGGATGGATCAAAGTTGAACACCTTAGAGAGGATCTTAAAGGCAAAGCGTGTGGATAGACCGTTCATGCCCTCATCGACACCCGCCATGTCCTTGTACTCTTGAAGTGACTTAGCTTTCGGGTCGGTGTCTTTTAAGTTCTCGCCATTGTAGACGCGCATTTTAGAGTACAGATTGGAGTTTTCTGGCTCTTTAAGGCGCGACAAGATAATGAACTGCGCGAGCATGTTCAAAGTATCCGGCGCGCACGGCGCTTTGTTCAACGAACTGGTTTCGAGCAGTTTTTCGTAAATTTTGATCTCTTCTTTGATGCGCGTGCAGTACGGGACTTTGACGATGTACACACGGTCAATGAAGGCTTCGTTGGTTTTGTTGTTCTTAAAGCTCTGCCACTCGGATTCGTTGGAGTGGGCAAGAATGACGCCGTCGTACGGGATGGCGCCCATGCCTTCGGTACTGTTGTAGTTACCTTCCTGAGTCGCGGTCAGCAGCGGGTGGAGTACCTTGATTGGTGCTTTAAACATCTCCACGAACTCCATAACACCTTGGTTGGCGTTACACAGCGCCCCCGAGAAGCTATAAGCATCGGGGTCGTGTTGAGGAAACTCCTCAAGCTTACGGATATCCACTTTACCGACCAAGCTTGAAATGTCTTGGTTGTTCTCATCGCCAGGTTCTGTTTTCGCGATGGCGATCTGATTCAGGATGGATGGGTAGAGTTTCACCACGCGGAATTTCGAGATGTCTCCGCCGTATTCATGCAAACGTTTTACTGCCCATGGGGACATGATGCCTTTGAGGTAGCGACGTGGAATGCCGTACTCCTCTTCGAGGATCTCAGCGTCCTCTTCGGGATTGAATAAACCAAGAGGGGATTCATACACCGGTGAGCCCTTGATTGCATAGAAGGGGATGCGCTCCATGAGGTGTTTTAAACGCTCTGCAAGCGATGACTTACCGCCACCGACAGGGCCCAGGAGGTAAAGAATCTGTTTACGTTCTTCCAGGCCTTGAGCGGCGTGACGGAAGTAGGCGACAATGCTTTCGATCGCTTCCTCGTTGCCGTAGAACTCCGAAAAAGCTGGATAGCGCTTGATCACTTTGTTGGAAAAAATCCGACTCAGACGAGGGTCGCGGGAGGTGTCGACCAGCTCCGGCTCACCGATCGCCTTGAGCATACGCTCGGAAGCGCTGGCAAATGCCATCGGGTCTTGTTTACAGAGTTGGAGATAATCCGTAAGGCTCATCTCTTCCTGGGTGGTTGACTCGTAACGCGACTTATAGTGTTCGAAGATACCCATATCTTGCACCCCTTCTCAATTCGGCGAGCCCAAGGTAAACACAACCTGGATGGCAGTCTGGCCCACGCTATACAGTTTTCATTGACTCGATTTCACTCTTGCTGCTGGTGATTAATTCGATGTTTTAAAAAAGCTGACCGTTCAGCTCTTTCAGGAAATTAGGTTTGCTTTAACAGCTAATTAGATGTGTTACACCTCTAATCGTTCAGGGTCAACACAACTTTCTTACAATGCCTTTACGAAAAAGTGACCTATGTTGATCAGTGCAATGTCTGAGCCAACCTGACTGATTGATCAGGTTTTTGTTAGACCCGACCTACCCATAACACGAGTGAGGAGATCCATCATCAGGGGCTTTAATGTTGCACTGCAGCAATTAGGTGGCCTTTACTCGTGAACGTCCAAGAAAAGACCGTTTCTTCGCAACCAAGCCGGCGAACTTTGTTCCCGACCTATTAACAGTATCGTCCAGAATTTTTGAAGTGTGAGCTTTGTTGTGTTTTTTTTTCAAGCAATGAAGGTGCTGGTTTGTTAAAAAAAAGAACAGTGATGTGTTCCTCTTTGGTGCAAAACCGTAGGGTGCTGACCGAACGATACATCAAATGTGGCTAAGGCACGCTGGGCTTAGATCAAGTTTGCATAATCTTATGATGCGGGGGCACTTTTGAGGTAAAACTTGGTCTGAACTTGGCATTTGAGTCAGCATTAACTGTGGTATGATTCGGTCAGCTGTCTCAAAGATTTGATTCTTTGGTCGCTAACTCTTTTGGCGAAGTTTTAAAGTTAGACATCATTAGGTAGAACATGCGCAACATTCATACACTTCTGAGGCAAACACTGGGTGCTCTTCCTCTTATGGCGGTGCTTTCGGTTCAGGCTGCACCGGACTACGGCGTGTCAGAGGGAAATGAAGAACTCTTAATCCAGGGGCTTGAATCATTGGCCTCTCAGCAATTTGATGATGCATTAACACAGTTCCAAGAACTGACCCAAAAGCGCCCTGACTTTCGTTTGGCGCAACTGGTGTATGCCGACTTATTGGCAGCGCAAGCCAACCCACTGGGAGAAGCCGGTGGTGATCAGGCTCAGCGAAAAAAACAGATTCAGGGGCTGATCGATGAGGCGCGTGCCCGCCTGACCTATAAAGAAACCCGTCGCCAAGGGTTAGTGCCGAAAAGCTTGGTCCAGATGAGCGATGATCAGAAGTATCTGATTTTGGTTGATACAGACCTTTCGCGCTTGTTCTTGTTCGAGAACGTGAACGGCACACCGACCTTAGTAAAAGACTACTATGCCTCTTATGGCCGCGGTGGTACTGAAAAACGTAAGCAGGGCGACCTTAAAACGCCGCTCGGCGTTTATTTTGTGACCATGCGCTACCAAGATCGCAACCTACCAGAGCGTTACGGCTCAGGGGCGTTGCCCATAAACTACCCAAACCAGTGGGATTACCGTTTAGGCCACACCGGAAACGGTATTTGGGTGCACGGGTCGCCGGTGGATACCTACAGTCGCCCTCCTAAGGCCAGCGAAGGTTGTATCTCACTAACCAACCCTGACTTTATCGAGCTGGATAAGCTGGTTGATATCAAGAATACACCGGTCTTAATCGGTAAAAGTGTCGAGTGGGTGAGCGTAGATCAATGGAAAAAACAGAAAGGCCAGTTAGCCACCTTCATTGATCAATGGCGTCAAGATTGGGAAAGCAAAGATCACTCCCGCTACATCAGCCATTACTCGAAAACCTACAAAGATGGTTCACGAAATTACGATAGTTTCAGTGCCTACAAAGAGCGTGTCAACAGCGCGAAAGAGTACATCAAAGTCGGCATTGATGATTTGAGTTTGTTTACTTATCCAAATAATCCCGACCTCATGGTCGCTACCTTCCGTCAGGATTACCAGTCGAATAACTACAAAGGCGAGTCGATTAAACGCCAGTACTGGGTGCGGGAACAGGGCGAATGGAAAATCGCATTTGAAGGGGACCCATCCAAAGGGATTCCTTAGTCAGTGTAGTGTTAATGAGGGAGCGGGTTTCTGTTAAGGATCGTCTCTATGTTTCGCTCTGGAATACGCTGGTGGTTTTCAGCGGCCATGACCGGTCTGGTGATTGGCGCAACCGCTTGGTTTTTGATCAAAAAATGGCAGGCTGAGAATCCAACTCAGCCAGAGCCTGCACAGCAGTTGGCAAGTGAACCCTCAACTGCTGAATCACAAGAGGCGATCTCCAACGAGTCCCCCAAAGAGGAGACGGTTGCTTCCCTGGACGTGGCTGAACCAGATATTACTGAATCGCCTGAGCCTCAAGCTGTTGAGCCCCTCGATGATGTCGAGGGTCAGCCTGTTCCTCCAAAGGACCAAGAGAGCGCTGAAAGCATCGACACCGAGCCTACCCAAGAAGCAAACTCAAACTCTCAGCTTTCCGAATCGACAGTTAGCCCAGCTGCCACGCCTAACGAGGAGGCTTCTGATGTGCAAGAAAGCGCAGGGCGGCATAACGTCGAGACTCCGAAAGCGACCGACCCTAAGATCACTGCTGAAGCGGACATTACTGAAGCGGTAAGCATTTGGGCAAAGGCGTGGAGTGCTCAGGATGTGGATCAATACACATCGATCTATTCAGCCGATTATAAAGGGGATGCGAGCAGTCACGCAGCGTGGGTAAAAAGCCGTGCAACGCGTCTGAAGCGGCCGAAGTGGATCCGTGTGGATATTGGTCCGCTGAGTTTTAATCACTTGGATGCAGCACACGTGGAGGTCACTTTTTGGCAGGTGTATCGCGCCTCTAACTATCAAGATGAAACTCAAAAGAGCTTGCAGCTTCGTTTAGATGGCGATCAGTGGCGAATCACGCAAGAGGTCTCCACTAACCCTTAAATGCAAACTCAAAAAAAACGCCGGTTAGACCGGCGTTTTTTGTAGTGAGCGATAACTTATAAAGAACGCTCTGCGCTGATGCGCCATTGACCGTTAACGCGTGTCAGCGTCAGCTCTTTACGCGTTTGGTCCTGGTAGGTGTTGGACTGGTAACCCTGCGTGAACACAACTTTTGCAGTGTTGTCGTTAACCAAAGTTGTCTTAACACCGGATAGCGTCACCTTGATAAAGGTTGGTTTGCTCAGACGTTGCTTACGTTGTGCAACCCAGCCAGAGTGAGATAGACCGGATGGCTTGTAATCAGCCGTGTAGCTGCCCACATAGCCATTCACGTTCTGATTGCGCCAATGCTCTGCCCATTGATTAACGTGGGCTACCGCTTCACGAACCAGTTCTGGAGCCGATGGCTTAGCCGGTTCTGGCTTGATGCTTAGATCCTTCACTTCCACCTTAGGCTCTGTTTTCGGCTTTGGCGCTTCGACCACCGCAGGCTCTGGTTTCTTCGCGGCCACAACAACTGGCTTAGGCTCTGGTTTCGGTTCAACTTTTGGAGGCTCTGGCGCTTTTACTGGCTCAGATACCTTAACCTCAGGCTTAGCCTCAACTTTAGCAATTGGCTTTGGTTCTGGCTTAGGCGCTGGCGGCGGAGTCACGGCCGCAATGGTTTGCGCACTGCTATTAGATGATGAAATCTGAGCCGGCTGATACGCCAACGTCGGCACATTTACGTCGGCAGTGCGACGCAACATCACCAGCTGAGGCGAGTTAGGCTTCTGGTTTAAATCCAGAGCACGGCTGTAAGCCTGCGATGCGACGGTAGCGTATAGCTCGCGGAGGTTCTGGTGAACCTGAGCGTACGTTGGGTGGGTGCTAAAGGCTTGTAACAGGGTTTCAATCGCCTGGCCGTTATCGCCTTGCTCTGCGTATAAAACGGCAAGGTTGTTGTAGACCTCGGGCGATGATGGGTGCTCTTTGATCGCGCGCTTAAGCAGCATTTCCGCTTCTTTTATCTCGCCCATGTTATTGAGTACCAGACTCTTAGTCAGAGTCCCCTCAAGACTGTTTGGGTTAGAGGTCAAAAAGCTGTTGATCGCCGACATGGCCGCACGGTGATCACCATTGCGAGACATGGTTTCGATCCGCATCAGCTCTGGGTCAGTCGCGGATGGATCTCGAACCACAATGCGATCGGTCGCAGGCTTCTGAGCATTATTCAAAGGCACAGGTTGGCCTTTTTTCTCTTCTTTGAGCCAAGTTTTGATCTCGGCCAGCTTGCTTTGCATCCACGCTTCGTCGGTAGATGGCAAAGATTTGGCGTCGATCACTTCACGATCGGGGGATTGTTGCCCAGGTTCGCATGTGTAATCGGTTGAAGACCCACCGTTTCGGCAGTATTCAGAGCGCGTATCATCTCGATTGCTGGCACTACAGCCTGTAGCCATGGTGGCAGCCAGAACAATAGCAAGAGGTGTGCGTTTGATATCCATAAATCGCGTTAATCCACTGAGTGCGATATTCAAAAGTCGAAAAATGTTACAAAGACTAGCGGTTTACGAACACCACTGCAATGGGGGTAAGAGTCATTCTTTTGCCCCATCGTCAGTGATGCCTTTGGTTTTGTCACATTTACAAAAAAGCCACTGTTACCAGTGGCTTATTCTGATTACTTTTCCGATTCGCGAGCAATCGCACGGTAGGCGATGTCGGTTCGGAAATAAGCATCTTTCCAAGAGACGTGTTCCAGTAATTCATACGCACGCTTTTGTGCATCGGTTACAGAATCACCCAGAGCAGTGACACACAGTACACGACCACCGGCCGTTACTACGTTGCCATCTTTTAATGCGGTGCCAGCATGGAAAATCTTGGACGCTTCAGGCGTTGAGTCTGGCAGGCTGATCACATCGCCTTTGCCATAATCACCCGGGTAGCCGCCTGCCGCCATTACAACACCCACAGATGGGCGTGGGTCCCACTCGGCTTGTGTTGTGTTCAGTGTGCGTGCGATCGCCGCTTCACACAACTCAACCAAGCTGGATTTCAAGCGCAGCATGATCGGTTGGGTTTCAGGGTCACCAAAGCGGCAGTTGTACTCAATCACTTTAGGTGTGCCATCGGCCATGATCATCAAGCCAGCGTACAAAAAGCCTGTGTACTCATTCCCTTCAGCTTTCATGCCGTTAACGGTAGGCAGGATAACCTCATCCATAATGCGGTTGTGAATATCTTGCGTCACCACAGGCGCAGGGGAGTAGGCACCCATTCCACCCGTGTTCGGGCCACTATCACCGTTGCCAACACGCTTGTGGTCTTGGCTGGTAGCCATCGGAAGTACGTTGTCGCCATCGACCATGACGATGAAAGAGGCTTCTTCACCATCCAAAAACTCTTCGATGACCACACGGCTGCCGGCATCACCAAAGGCATTGCCTGCGAGCATGTCTTTGATCGCGTCTTCCGCTTCTTCAAGCGTCATTGCCACGATAACGCCTTTACCCGCCGCTAAGCCATCGGCTTTAACGACGATTGGAGCGCCTTTTTCACGCACGTAAGCAAGTGCTGGCTCAATCTCAGTAAAGTTTTGGTATTCCGCGGTAGGAATCTGGTTGCGCGCCAAAAAGTCTTTCGTGAACGCTTTTGAGCCTTCCAGTTGTGCGGCTGCCGCCGTTGGGCCAAAGATGGCTAAGCCTTCTTCACGGAATTTATCCACAACACCGTCTACCAGTGGGGCTTCTGGGCCAACAATGGTAAGAGCAATGTCGTTGGATTTTGCGAATGCAGCCAGTTTGTCCAGCTCACCTACATTGATATCAACGTTGTGTAGCTTTGCTTCGGTTGCGGTACCTGCGTTACCAGGCGCCACAAATACGTCGGTTACGCGTGCATCTTGAGCGGCCGCCCAGCCCAGCGCGTGTTCACGACCGCCGGAACCAATCACTAAAATTTTCATACTCGTTCTCCGAATACACAGAACCCGGCGCATGTCCGGGTTCTGATCGATCAATCGTTATTAATGGCGGAAGTGACGCATACCCGTGAAGACCATCGCAATGCCGGCTTCGTCGGCTGCGGCGATGACTTCATCATCACGAATAGAACCACCGGGTTGGATGATCGTCTTAATGCCTACCTTAGCCGCATTATCAATGCCATCACGGAATGGGAAGAACGCATCCGATGCCATGACCGCGCCTTCAACCTGTAAACCTGCGTGTTCAGCTTTGATCGCCGCAATACGCGCAGAGTTAACACGGCTCATCTGGCCCGCGCCAACACCCACGGTTTGACGGTTTTTCGCGTAAACAATGGCGTTTGATTTAACAAACTTAGCCACTTTCCAAGCGAAGATCAGGTCGTGAAGTTCTGCTTCGGACGGTGCGCGCTGAGTGACTACCTTCAGGTCATCTGCGCTGATCATGCCGTTATCGCGGTCTTGAACCAAAAGGCCGCCGTTCACACGCTTGTAATCAAGACCTGCGATGCGCTCTGCCGGCCACTCGCCACAAGCGAGCAAACGAACATTTTGCTTAGCGGCAACAATCCCGGCCGCTTCTGCGCTGACGCTCGGTGCGATGATGACTTCAACGAATTGACGATCAACGATTGCTTTTGCTGTGTCAGCATCCAACTCACGGTTGAAAGCAATGATGCCGCCAAAGGCTGATTCAGTGTCGGTTTCAAACGCAAGGTCGTACGCTTTGCGAATGCCGCCTTCGTTTTCAGGCACAACGGCAACGCCGCATGGGTTTGCGTGCTTAACGATGACGCAAGCCGGTTTGGTAAAGGACTTAACACACTCAAGGGCCGCATCGGTATCGGCCACGTTGTTGTAAGACAGCTCTTTACCTTGGATCTGCTTAGCGGTAGCGATAGACGCTTCTTGAGGGTTGGCTTCTACATAGAACGCCGCGTTTTGGTGCGGGTTCTCGCCGTAGCGCATGTCTTGTGCTTTGATGAACTGGCTGTTGAAGGTACGCGGGAATGTATCGCGGCCTTCTGTGCTCAGCTCGTCAGCGCTTTGGTCGATGGTGCCTAGGTAGTTTGCGATCATACCGTCGTAACGTGCGGTGTGTTCAAACGCTTGAAGAGCCAGATCAAAACGGGTTTTGTACGCCAAACCTTGGTGAGCGTTTAACTCAGCCAGCACCGCTTCGTAGCTTGAAGCGTTAACCACAATGGCGACGTCTTTGTGGTTTTTAGCCGCAGAGCGCACCATGGTTGGACCGCCGATGTCGATGTTCTCGATGGCCAATGGCAAATCGCAATCAGGACGAGCGATGGTTTGCTCGAACGGGTACAGGTTAACCACAACCATATCGATTGGGTTGATGTTGTGCTCCTGCATGATGCCGTCATCTTGACCGCGACGACCCAAAATACCGCCGTGTACTTTCGGGTGCAGTGTTTTAACACGGCCGTCCATCATTTCAGGGAAGCCTGTGTACTCAGACACTTCCACTGCTGGGATTTGGTTATCGCACAAGAGCTTGTAAGTGCCGCCTGTGGATAGAATTTCTACGCCCATGCCTTGTAGGGCTTGAGCAAATTCAACGATGCCGGTTTTGTCTGACACACTGATCAGTGCACGACGAATAGGTGTGTAGGTCTGGTCTGCCATGGTGCTGGTTTTGTCACTCAGTTAAATGAAAAAGGAAGTCTTACAGTAAGCCGTATTGCTTCAGTTTCTTGCGCAAGGTACCGCGGTTCAGGCCAAGAAGCTCAGAGGCTTTTGTCTGGTTGTCTTTGGTATAAGCCATGACTGTTTCGAACAGCGGCGCTTCGATCTCCGATAACACCATTTGATAAACATCGGAGACCGGTTGACCATCCAGCTGCTTGAAGTAGTTGTTCAGCGATACCTGAACACTGTCGCGCAGTGTGGGTTGCTGCAGGCTTTCCTGGTGGTTGTCCGCACGGTAAGAGGTATTGATGTTTTCTTTAATATCCACAGTACTTTTATACCCGTTGACTGATCAGGCTACGGCAAAATCGTCTGAAGCGCCGTTAAAAAAAGCGTTCAGCGCAGCGATCTGATCTTCTGCTGTTTCCAGTTGATTAAAATGAGCGCGGAAAGATACGCTATTTGGCTGATCTTGCAAGTACCAACCGACGTGTTTGCGCGCAATTTTAGGACCCATCACATCGCCATAGAAAGCATGTAACTCCGAAAGGTGATCAAGCAAAGTGGTCAGCACTTCGTGCTGGCTTGGTCGTGTCAGGTGTTCATGATGGCGCAAATAGTGATCTATCTCCCTGAATATCCATGGGTTCCCTTGTGCTGCTCGACCGATCATTACCGCATCCGCTTGGGTGTGCTTAAGAACGCTGGCTGCTTTCTCAGGACAGCGTATATCACCGTTTGCGAATAAAGGTATTTCAAGCACTTCGCGTACTTGAGCGATGGTGTCGTATTCCGCTTCGCCTCGGTATTTGCACGCGCGCGTACGGCCGTGCACGGCCAGCGCCGCTATGCCACAATCCTGTGCCATTTTGGCGACTGTTAAGGCGTTGCGGTTATCCGTGTCCCATCCGGTGCGGATTTTAAGGGTCACAGGGACATTCACGGCGGCGGTGACTGACTGCAAAATACTGTGAACCAGAGGCTCATCTTTTAATAAAGCGGAACCTGCGGCTTTATTGCAGACTTTTTTAGCTGGGCAGCCCATATTGATATCGATGATCTGGGCGCCACGCTCAACATTCATGCGTGCCGCTTGTGCCATCATCTCTGGGTCGCCACCTGCAATTTGGACAGAGCGGGGTTCTGATTCGCCTGTGTGGTTCAGTCGATAAGAAGACTTACGGCTGTTCCAGAGGCGGGTATCAGCGATCACCATCTCGGAGACGACTAACCCCGCGCCAAGGCGTTTACACAGCTTTCTAAACGGTTGGTCCGTTACGCCGGCCATCGGTGCCAGAATCACCTGGCTGTCGATTGTGTAGGGGCCGATCTGAAACATCGTGTTAAGCACCTCAACCGTTTGAAAAAGGGATCCCGCACCCGTCAAAAAGAGGGTGTAGGGGTGGAATCAGGGAAGGGCGTAATGATAACCGCTAGCGCGGTTTGCTCCAAGGTGTTTTGATGATTTTTTAACCGTTTTTCGACGGTGTTTGTACATCCACCTGATAGCCCACAGCTCTGATGCCAGGATTCAAAATGTCAAGCTGAATTTGAATGGGGCGGGTGCTTGGCATTAGGTGTTGATCAAAGCGTGATAGGTCTACGTAGTCCCATGGTTGGAAGGTGCGCGAGGCGACTTTTCGTTCTTTGATGTCCGTAAAGGTGAGCTGCAGGGCTGGAAAAGGTTGATCTTTTTCGGCTCGGTTTTGCAGCAAGAAGGATAAGCGAAGCGCATCACCCAAGGTTTCGTGTGGTTGCAAATGGATCTCGTACACACGTATCGCCTCCGGATTAAACTGAGCAGGCGGTGTTTGTCCAATCCATTGATAGAGGGTGTGATACACCCCTTGCCACGTAGCGGAGCGAAGGCCTTGATCGCGCATCAGATAGAGAGACTGGGCACCTAGCAGCAGCACTAAAATACCAACGAGTCCCCACTGAACAAAGCGCAACGGTGACGTTGATGATCGCTTATTCGGTGGTATTTGCCCTTCAAGTATGATCGATTCAGATGGGATAAATGGAATCGCTTCTTGATCAAATGAAGGGCGATCCATACTTGATGGGCCGGATGATTTTTTAGTTTTAGCTGAACCCTTTGTGCCGTTGTCGAACGCATCCAGCTGGTTCGCCAGTGTGTCGATATCGACCTTTTTAGTAGGCCGAGTTTTCTTGCTGGGGGGCGCTGAACGTTTCGCTACACTGGAGCGCTTTTCAGCGGTAAGTGGCGCGGGTGTTGGCTCCGGTACAGTCGATGAGTTGACCGGTTGCTCCGTTTTTAAGATTGACTCTGACTGAAAGTCTTCTAGAGCCTCTTCCGGAACCGGAATGTGTTCGTGCGCTTTAAAGACTTTGAGGCAAACACCGCAACGAACTTTACCTGAGGCAACGGTTAGTTGCCGCTCGTTCACGGAAAAGCGGGTGCTGCAGCCTGGGCATTGAGTCTGAAAAGCGCGCTCTGTCATTTTTTACGTCCGGTGACGCGGATCCACTCTTCACGCTCAGTGACCGGATCTAAATCAAACCACTGGCTGTAGGTGGCAACAATCTCGTCTGCTTGATGGTTCAGTAAGCCCGAAAGAGCAATAAGACCACCGGATTTAACGCGCTCTGCCAAGGTTGGTGCAAGTGCGACCAAAGGCCCAGCTAAGATGTTCGCGACTAAGAGGTCGCTCTCTTCGTGCGGGGCGTTTTCTGGCAGGTAGGCATGGAGTGTCTCATGAGACAGCTTATTGCGATCCAGATTATCTTTTGTTGCTTGTATCGCTTGTGGATCAATATCCACCGCCAGCACATGCTTGGCGCCCAATAACAGGGCCGCGATTCCCAAAATACCAGAGCCACATCCGTAGTCGGTGACTTTCAGATTATCCAACGCTTGCGCATCCAGCCACTCAAGACACAGTGCGGTTGTTGGGTGCGTGCCCGTACCAAAGGCAAGGCCAGGATCCAGCATCAAGTTTACGGCATTAGGCTCGGGTGCTTCGCGCCAGCTAGGGCAGATCCATAAACGTTGGCCAAACTGCATCGGATGGTAGTTTTTCATCCATTCACGTTCCCAGTCCTTATCTTCCAAAATTTCAGAAGAGATGACCGGAACCGGCTTGTCCGAATATTGGGCATGATGGGCGGATTTGATCGCTTCAATGGTGGTATCAAGGTCGTAGTCCGAATCGAATAAACCCATGATGGTTGTATTGGACCACAGTGGCGTCGTGCCTAAGTCTGGCTCAAAAATCGGGGTATCTTGAGTGTCTTGTAGGGTTACAGCGGCACAGCCTGTTTCTAATAAAACATCCTCATAGAATGAAGCGGTGTCAGGGGCGATCTGTAACTTGATTTGTAGCCAGGGCATGATGCGTCCTAAAAGCGGGTAAAGAGCGACAAATTATTACGTATTCGTGCATTGAAGGGAATTGGTGGGCATAAAAAAGCCCGCAAGTGCGGGCTTTCTATCGTAGGGATGAATTACAGCCCTAGCTTCTTCTCGAGGTAATGGATGTTGACACCACCTTCGATAAAGTGCGCATCGCGCATGATGTCCTGATGCAATGGACCGTTGGTTTTGATGCCATCCACCAGCAGCTCATCCAGTGCGTTACGCATACGGATAAGTGCGACGTCACGGTCTTCACCGTAGGTGATCAATTTTGCAATCAATGAATCATAGTGCGGTGGTACGCTGTAGCCATCGTACAGGTGAGAGTCGACACGAACACCGTTACCGCCTGGCGCATGGAAGTGGATCACTTTACCAGGGCTTGGCATAAAGGTTTTCGGGTCTTCTGCGTTAATACGACACTCAAACGCATGGCCTTTGCACTCGATTTGATCTTGAGTGAACGACAAAGGCATACCTGCTGCTATACGCAGCTGCTCTTTAACGATATCAACGCCGGTGACCATTTCGGTTACTGGGTGTTCTACCTGAACACGGGTGTTCATTTCGATAAAGTAGAACGCGTTGTTTTCGTACAAGAATTCGAACGTACCCGCGCCACGGTAGCCGATCTCGATGCAGGCATCGACACAGGCTTGCAGTACTTGGCGACGCGCGTCCGGGTCAATGCCCGGTGCCGGTGCTTCTTCAACCACTTTTTGGTGGCGACGTTGCATCGAGCAATCACGGTCGTACAGGTGGATCGCATTACCTTGACCGTCAGCCAATACCTGAATCTCAACGTGACGAGGGTTTTCGAGGTATTTTTCCATGTACACGGTTGGGTCGCCAAAAGCGGCAGCCGCTTCAGAGCGAGTGATGTGTACAGAGTTGATCAACGATGCTTCGGAATGCACAACACGCATACCACGGCCACCACCACCGGCAGCAGCCTTGATGATAACCGGGTAACCAATACGTTCAGCAATCGGGTACAGTTTTGAGTCGTCTTCAGGCAGTGGGCCATCAGAACCGGGTACCGTTGGTACGCCTGCTTTTTTCATCGCTTCGATGGCGGATACTTTGTCGCCCATCAAACGAATCACATCAGCGGTTGGGCCGATAAAGGTAAAGCCAGATTGCTCAACTTGTTCTGCAAAACCTGCGTTTTCGGCAAGGAAACCGTAACCTGGGTGAATCGCTGTAGCGTCGGTTACTTCAGCAGCGCTGATGATCGCAGGGATGTTTAGGTAGCTTTTTGCAGACGGCGCTGGGCCAATGCAAACCGCTTGGTCTGCCAAACGCACGTGCATAAGATCACGGTCTGCTTGGGAGTGGATTGCGACGGTTTTGATGCCCAGCTCTTTACACGCGCGCAAAATACGCAGAGCGATTTCACCGCGGTTGGCTATAACAACTTTTTCCAGCATGGAAAATTCCTTTCGCTGTGATGAATCGGATCTTAAACGATAGTAACCAGTGGTTGATCGAACTCAACAGGCTGGCCGTCTTCAACCAAGATCGCTTCGATCACGCCTGATTTGTCCGCTTCAATCTGGTTCATCATTTTCATCGCTTCAACGATACAGATGACATCACCGGCTTTAACGCTTTTGCCAACTTCAATAAACGCAGGTGACGTTGGTGAAGGTGATCGATAGAAAGTACCTACCATTGGCGATTTTACAGCGTGACCGCTGGATTGCGGTTCAGCAGCAGTCGGAGCTGAAACAGGTGGAGCCGCAGGAGTCGCTACAGGTGCAGGCGCTGCCGGCTGAACAGGTACTTGCATAGCAACCGGTTGTTGGACGCTAGAAGCACGGCTAATGCGTACAGACTCTTCGCCTTCTTTGATTTCGATTTCGTTGATGTTGGATTCTTCTAACAGCTCGATCAGTTTTTTTACTTTGCGAATGTCCATTCTTGTCTCTTTCTCTCAGATACTGGCATGAGGCTTCTTTTATGTTCGCTTGCTGCGTTGACGTGCGGCATCAATGCCGGGTTCTCGAAAAACAGTAGTAGGGCGTCCTGCCGCTCAGTCAACGGATCTATCAGGTGTTGCCATACCGGAGTGCGTATTAACACCGGTGTAAATATGGGCAAACATCCACATGAAAATCTGTGACAGCAAATGTGCGCGATAGTTTGCATTAAAGGTCTAAAAGAGTCTAGAAGTTGTCTCGTTTTTTGCAAATTATCGTCTAGATAGCCGACGTTCTTAGCAAGATTTAAAGGCCGTTAGACAAAAGGCTAGTGCAGTTCAGCAACGATTCATGCGTGCTTTTCATGGCTTTTAACGTCAATTAGGGCAAGGGGTTAGACTGTACTAAAAAGTTGATATCGGTGGGTAAATCAGTGATGATCCATCTTTAAGGGATCTCTATATTGCGATGCAGCATATATAAAAGACATCCGCCTATCATTACCGTTGAGTGCTCGCTGACAGGGAGATTGTTAAACGTCACTCGATGGGTCCATCGCTGGAAAAACGAAAGGAGTTTTTTTTGGACGCTTTACAACGAATCTGGTTTCGGTTTTGGGATTCGATTACTGGCTTTATCGGTGGCAGTACTTGGATAAAAGCGATATTTGCCCTGTTGGGTGTGTATCTTCTGGTCAGTGTTGTTTTGGGTGTGTATTGGAGCAACGAGCCTGACGAGTTCAACGTGTATGAGTACTCGCTCTCGGAAGCGGGCACGGCTTCGGTTGTGGGTGCGGGTACGGTGGGTGCACTGGTGCACATTACATCGACATTACTGGATAAGCCAGGTGGTTACATCAGTAACGACCGCACACCTCCGGGTATTTGGTTGGATAACATCAAGCGCTGGGAGTTTGGTGTGCTGGTTCAAGCCCGTGATTTGTCGCGTGCGCTTCGTCGTGACTTTAGCCGCTCACAGTCTCAATCAACGGAAGATCCGGACTTGGCTGAAGCGGAGCCTTTGTTGAGCTTTAACAACAACAGTTGGTTTTTCCCACCGACTGAGCGTGAATACCGCAAGTCTTTAAAGTTGACCGAAAATTATTTCACTCGTCTTAAGGACCCAGCCCAAAAAGACGCACAGTTTTATGCGCGTGCAGACAACTTGAACGCTTGGCTTGGGGATGTCAGTACACGTCTGGGCTCGTTATCGCAGCGCTTAAGCGCAAGTGTTGGCCAGAAACGCTTGAACACCGATTTGGCAGGCGACAATGTGGCTGAGCAATCCACTCCGGTTGAGAGTGAGCAAGAAATTAAAACATCTTGGTTTAAAATCGATGATGTTTTCTATGAAGCACGCGGCACCGCTTGGGCGTTAATCCATATTCTTAAGGGGATCGAGCAAGACTTTGGTCCAACCTTGGATAAGAAAAACGCGCGTGTCAGTTTGCGTCAAATCATTCGTGAGTTAGAAGCGACCCAAAATACCATTTGGAGCCCAATCATCTTGAATGGTACTGAGTTTGGTTTCTTGGCTAATCACTCTTTGGTGATGGCTTCTTACATCTCACGCGCCAACGCGGCCATCATTGATTTAAGAGAGCTGCTGGCACAAGGATAATATCTAAGATCGATTGATCGCTAAGAAGGGGGTGTGCATGAAACGAGTCGTCTTTAACCAAAAGGGAGGCGTAGGGAAGTCAAGCATTACCGCCAACCTCGCCGCGATCAGCGCCGCCAGAGGTCTTAAAACTCTGGTGGTGGATCTCGATCCACAGTGCAACTCGACTCAATATTTATACGGTGAAGGTTCTGATACCTTAGAGGAGGACATCAAAGCCTTCTTCGAGCAAACCTTAACCTTCCAACTAAAACCGCATGGGCCGGATAAATTTATCCACCCAGCCCCTTATCCCAATCTTTTTATTCTGCCGGCAAATCCGGATGTAGCCGATTTACAGTCCAAGCTTGAGACGAAGCATAAAATCTACAAGCTCAAAGAAGCGTTAGAGCAGCTGGACGATTTTGATGCGATTTACATTGATACGCCGCCTGCGTTTAATTTCTTCACGTTGTCCGCTTTGGTAGCTGCTGATCGTTGCTTGATTCCGTTTGATTGTGATGAGTTTGCACGTAATGCGCTGTATTCGTTGTTGGATAACGTCAATGAAACGCGAATGGACCATAACGAGCAGCTTCAAATCGAAGGCATTGTGGTCAATCAGTATCAGCCGAGAGCTTCGTTGCCTAAGAAAATTGTTGCTGAGCTTGAGGGAGAATCGCTTCCTGTGCTGAAAACGAAAATTGGCTCTTCAGTTAAAATGCGTGAATCACATAATGAAGCGAAGCCGCTGATTCATCTGGCACCCAATCATAAACTCACGTTGGAGTTTATCGATTTGTTTGATGAGCTTCATGCATAAGGATCTTCAAAAACGCCCACATCATGTGGGCGTTTTTGATTACATGCCTTTAACGGCGTAAATGCCAGGCGCGTTGCGCCAGTAGCCTTGGTAATCCATACCAAAGCCAAAGATGTAACGGTCAATGACCTCTAAACCGACGTAGTTGGCTTTCAGGTCTGGGCGCGCCTTGCGGTCGTGCAGCTTGTTTACCAGCACGGCTGTCTCAACGCTGGAAGCGCCGTGTTTTTTGCAGTACTCAACGATCTCGACCAAGGTGTGACCCTCATCCAAAATATCATCAATGATGATCACCGAGCGGTCGGTGAAGTCGATCATTGGGGCTACTTTCCACTCCAGCTCGTGGCCGGATGTGGTGTTGCGGTAGCGCGTTGCGTGAAGGTAACCGGCCTCCAGTGGAAACTCCAAGCGAGTCAGAAGCTGACCGCCTATCACCAAACCGCCGTTCATCACCGTAAAGATAACTGGGTTGGTATCACCGTGCGCTTGGGTGATCTCTTTTGCCATGTTATCCATTGCTTGATTGATCTCAGCGGGGGAGAACAGTAGGTCTGCTTCTTCATAAACGGTTTTGATCTGGTCTAGGTCAGTTTTTGGCATGACAGGCTCTCTACAGGTTTTCCAAAACGGAAACGATACTGATGAGGCTGACAAAGGGCAAGGTTGTGTCGGCAAAATCATGACATTTGGGTCAGGTTTCGATACTCTTTGCGCAATAACCCCGCATTTACATTCGCTTCCAGACAGCTTAGGAAACACACATGAGCGTAAAAGAGATCAAACACCCTTTAGTACGTCACAAATTGGGCATCATGCGTCAAGCTAACAAGAGTACACGCAGCTTTCGTCAACTGGCCGCTGAACTGGGCGCGCTTCTGACGTATGAAGCCACTAAGGATCTGGAGCTGGAAACCTACGACATTAAGGGCTGGAACGGCACCGTTGAAGCAGAGCGCATCAAGGGTAAAAAATTCACGGTTGTTCCTATTCTGCGTGCTGGCATTGGCATGTTGGACGGTGTTTTGGATCTGGTTCCAAGTGCCAAAATCAGCGTTGTGGGTTTGTACCGTGACGAGGAAACGCTGGAGCCTGTTCCGTACTTTGAAAAACTGGCCAACGATATCGAAGAGCGTATGGCCTTGATTGTTGACCCGATGCTTGCCACTGGTGGCTCGATGATCGCAACCATCGATATGCTAAAAGCGGCTGGCTGCACCGACATTCGTGCACTTGTTTTGGTGGCTGCGCCTGAAGGGGTTGAAGCGGTAACCAAAGCGCATCCGGATGTGGATATCTACACGGCCAGCGTCGACTCACACCTAAACGATAAGGGCTATATCATCCCTGGCCTTGGGGATGCGGGCGATAAAATTTTCGGAACAAAATAAGCCTTTTTTTAATGTTCAAACCTGTGTTGTAAGGTTCAGTTATGTCGACGGAATCCTCCTCTTTGCGCTTGGTTGTATCCGGCGCGCAAATGCTCTTTGTGGCTTTTGGTGCTTTGGTTCTAGTGCCTCTTCTCACTGGGTTAAACCCAAGTGTTGCTTTGTTCACAGCCGGTATCGGTACGCTTTTGTTTCAATGGGTGACTAAACGTTCAATCCCGATCTTTTTGGCTTCCTCCTTTGCGTTTATCGCGCCAATATCGGCATCGGTCGGTAATTGGGGTGTCTCTGACACCATGGGGGGCTTAATGGCGGCTGGTGGCGTGTATATGCTGTTGGCTTTAGCGGTTAAGTTTAAAGGCTCCGGTTTTATCCATTGTTGGATGCCACCTGTGGTGACAGGCCCAGTGATTATGGTGATCGGTTTGGGCCTTGCGCCTGTAGCGGTCAATATGGCTGTGGGTAAAAGCGGCGATGGTTCCATCGAGCTGTTCCCTTATGCGGATGCTATTTGGGTTTCGATGATCGCATTACTGGCAACCTTGCTAGCGGCGGTTTTCGCTAAAGGGATCTTTAAGTTAGTACCTATACTGTTCGGTGTGCTGGCTGGCACGGTAGCGGCTGAGTTTATGGGGATGTTGTCGTTTGAAAAAGTAGCCGAAGCCCCTTGGTTGGCAGTACCTGACTTTGTGTTCCCAACCTTTAACTGGCAAGCGATTCTGTTCATGATTCCGGTTGCGATTGCACCCGCTGTTGAGCATGTGGGGGATATATTGGCCATCAGCAACATCACTGGTAAGCGCTATTTGGAAAAACCAGGCTTACACCGCACCTTGTTCGGTGATGGTTTAGCTACCTCGGCCGCCGCGATGTTTGGCGGACCGCCGAACACCACCTACTCCGAAGTTACGGGAGCGGTTATGCTGACTAAAGCGTTTAACCCGGTTGTGATGACGTGGGCTGCTGTCTTTGCGATCTTAATCGCTTGGTTTGCGAAGTTTGGCGTGGCGCTGCAATCGATTCCGACGCCGGTGATGGGCGGCATTATGATTTTGCTGTTTGGTTCGATTGCAACAGTGGGTTTGAACACGTTGGTAAAAGCGCAAGTGGATCTGGCTAAATCACGTAATTTGGTGATTGTGGCGACCACGTTGGTGTTTGGTATTGGCGGTATGTCGATCGGTAATGGTGAGTTTACTTTGCAAGGGATCAGCTTGTGCGGATTGGTCGCGATTTTCTTGAACGCTGTCTTGCCGCATCGTGATGAGATCGTTGACTCTCTCGAGGAAGAGAAAGCCATCGTCGATGACTTAATCGATCACACGAAATAACAACTGTATCCGCCGTTGTGAAAGAGGCCGAATCAGGCCTCTTTTGGTTTCTCTGTAAAGTTTTTCTCTTTATCCGTTGCCAAGTCGTTATCGGTAGATGTTTCTTTATCCGCTAAGGAGTCTTTATCGCTTGAGGGCTCTTTACCGGTTGAAGACTCTTTATCAGCTGATGACTCCTTACTGGCGGAGCTCATCGGATTGTGCCCCTGGATAAACTCGGCCAATGGGGTGATTAAGTCCTCATCTTGATGCTCTTTGTTGTTAGACTGTACGCCACCTGTAATGGCGATGCGCATCGCATCTTCAATCGGAATATCCAAGGGTGTGATTTTGTCACGCTCTATGTACACGGTGAATCCGCCGATCTGATAGCTCATGGGTAGATAGACGCCGACCCTGTCTTGATCTGGGTATAACTTCTGGCCCGCTTGCTCCCCGGTAATAAAGCCAATGAGCTTCATCCCTTTAGCAACTTCTACGCTCACCACGCTTTTCATCTCTTTTTTGCTGTTTAAACTGAATACGGACATGATGTCTTGAATTGCGCCGTAAATGGACTTAACAAAAGGGATGCTTTCCATAATCTGATTACCTAAGCGCACTAGGTACTGCATGCCGTAGGTGTTGACCATCAAACCAATCAAGAACAACACCAGCAATCCAGCCACAATGCCCATGCCGGGTAGGTAATGATCTTCAGGGACCACCGTCAGTAGCAGGGTTTTTGACATCTCTTCAATGAAAGACAGCAGCCAAATGACACAGTACGCGGTTAATAGAAGCGGCAGTACAGTGATCAATCCTTGAAGTACTAACTTAAGTGTCCGTTTCATTTTGGCTCCTTACATCTATGGGAAAAACGTTACTGGCAGAAGGTTAGTCTATTCAGGCCTGAAAAAATTGGAGTCAGGCATGAAAAAAATCTGGGTTTTTGCGGTCATACTATTACCAGAGATTTATTTAATTTAACTAAATCAAAGGTTTATAGAGTTGGCATGACTTATGTATTAGTCATTACAAGTCACAAGGAATCAACCTCTTAGGAGAAACATCATGGCTAATGTAAATTCTGTAAACAACCAAACTAATGCAGCCCTTGAAGAAGTGAAAGCTCATAAAACCATCGACCGAGTAGCACAGGGAGCGCACTCCGCTGTCGATCGCGCTGCATCTGCTGCGGGTGTGGGTGAAGATAAGCTACATCAAATTGCTGATGATATGAGTGCGCAAGCTTCGATTATTGCAGAACAAGCCAAAGCGCGATCTGAACAAGTCACCAGTGCGGTAAGCACTTACGCTAAAGAAAATCCAATTAAAACAGTCGGTTTTGCTTTCTTAGCCGGTGCTGTCGTAGCGTCACTGCTGAACCGTAAGTAATTTTGAGTCGCGTTCAGGTCGAGGATGCCGTTATGACAACCCCATCCCAGCGCAAAGATGAGTTAAATTGCTCCGCTTCAGGGGCAACCCACAGCGCTCAACCGTACACACATGCTGATCAGGCCACACACAATGGGTCTCCTCATGGTAATGAAGGGGATTCCCATGAGGAGTCGTCTCTATCCAGTGTGGTCAGTGGATACACACAAGCCGCTTCCGAAGTGCTGACTTTAGCGGAGCTTGAGTCTCGCGTTGCAGCGGTGCTGTTCGTCTTGCTTAAAAACACGGCCAAACGAATTACGTTGAGAAATACCTTAGCGGCTGTTACTGGCTCGCCCAAGGTTTAAATGACTATGTGCCTACTGCATGCACTCAGGGTGAATCATTATGAAATCGGACTTTAAAGACTTGATTGATCGTATGGATCAACAATGTTTGCGATGCTCAGTTGCAAAGCACCATGCTCAGCACGCGAAAACACTTTGGTGGTCTAAATTCCAGCAAGATTTGATCAAGCCAAGCAGTTTGGTTGCAAGTTTCGGTGTTGGTTTCATCGCAAAAACGCCCTTAACAGCTGAGACGGCACAGTCAAAAGGCAGTGTGCTTTCAGGTGTGTTTAAGACTTTGCTAATCACTGGTGCTCGTGGCCACATATTAAAAATGATGGGGCAAGATTAATGTCATCATGGCCGCCGCATGGTTTGCATTGGCCAATATATGACATTGTATGACAGCTTTTAGAAATCGATGACTTCCGTTTCGGCTTTGCCGTTGGCGATCCATTCCTGCATTGGGGCTTGCGATAATAGAAACTGAGCATAGTCTTGGCTTTGCTGGCTCAGGTCAGTAACCGCGAACCGATCAAATCGAATCGCTACTGGCGCAAACATGACATCGGCAATGGATAGATCCCCCATTAGCCACGGCCCTTCAACTTGATGTGCCTTACGGCACTCAGTCCAAATCTGATTCACCCTCTGAATCTCTTGCTTTAGTGCTGGGCTCATCTCGATGGGCGCGGGTGCTCTTCGACAGTCCATTGGCATGGCGCCTCGAATATTTGGAAAGCCTGAATGCATCTCGGCTGAAATGGCTCTCGCATAGGCTCGTTTTTTAGCGTCGCGAGGCCAAGCGGCATTGTCACAATAGGTTTCATTGATGTATTCACAGATCGCCAGTGAGTCCCAAATAACGACTTCATCATCATGCAACACGGGAACTTTTCCATTGGGTGAGTACTGATCAATCTCTTGATAATAGGCTTCGGTAAACAATGGAAGCTTGGTTTCATTAAAGGGTAGGTTAAAGAGTTTGAGTAATAACCATGGCCGTAGTGACCATGATGAATAATTCTTATTTCCGATGATTAAGTGCATAACGCTCTCCTTGTTGAAAGGAGCAGTATTATGGATAAAGGAGAGGGGCGCTAATGGTCTTTTTGGATTGGGGACATCAGAAAAATGAATGGCGGTAACTGTGTAGTTACGTGCGGCTCGTATTCGAGCCGCATAAGCATAGTGGTGCTAGCGCTTTAAGCAGATGCTGCCAGATACTTCGCTAGAGCCTAATAGGCTAGGTCCATCTATTTGAATGGTACCTGAGGCGTTTTTGAAATAACTGGAGCCATCGGAAATGCTCAGAATTTCATTGGCATTATAAGTTGTGTTATCTTGAATGCCTGTGTCCTTGGTAATCAGTTTTCCGAGCGGCCAGCCTTCTTTTGTGGTGACTTCCACAAGCGAAATAGCTGTGAAAGCCATCATATTATCAATGCTTGGGAAGCTGTTCAGCGTCATCGCTGAATAAGAAACACCTTTGATTTCAAGCCCTGCAAGACTCGCTGTAAGCTCTCCTTTAAAACAGGTGTTTGGAACCCCTGATTCAAATAGAAAAGAAGATTCCTGGTACCAATAATTGCGCTCTGGAGCCGTTAAAATAGGGCAGTTATTATCAACGGATATTGCAAAGTTTCCGGTAATGGAGTGGCACTGCGGGCGTTTGTTACCTGCAAAGCTTAGGTTTGAAGTCAAAACCAGCGTAGCCGCCGTTAAAATAGCCGTGTATTTCATTAAATCCTCCTTGAGATTAATGTTCAGCAATCCTTGTTATTATAGAAATAGGAAACTGTCGCTTTTATAAAACGAAGTTTTGATTTTATTTGTATTGGGGAGTTAAAAGGCGTGAAAATAATAAGCAACTTTTTTAATAAAATAAATAATTATTAATGTTGTTGATTAGTAACGATTTTTAATTTTTGGTGGTTTTTGTAAGGCTTGAAAAGTGGGTGATATAAAGTTAGGTGGGTGTATTTTAGGGTTTGAGGAATTGGGTTTTTTGTAATATTAATGATTGCTGAATATTTTAAATTAATTCAAAGTTAATTTGTAAGTTGTTTTCGCCAGATATTTTTTAGCGCTCTTGATCTTTCTCTCGCGCATAAAAAAAGCCTCTGAAGAGGCTTTTTCCAGTTAGCTAAGATAAATTACTTAGCGGCTTCGTACGCTTTAACGCCAGCTTCGATGGCAGCGCGAGCGGCATCAGCACCTTCCCAGCCGTCCAACTTAACCCACTTGCCTTCTTCCAAGCCTTTGTAGTTTTCGAAGAAGTGCTTGATGCGAGCCAGAGTCAGTTCTGGCAGGTCAGAAATGTCTTGAACATCTTTGTAGATCTTAGTCAGCTTGTCGTGAGGAACAGCCAGCAGCTTAGCATCTTGACCCGCTTCGTCGGTCATGTTCAGAACGCCGATTGGGCGGCAGCGGATAACTGAACCAGGTACCACTGGATAAGGTGTCAGAACCAGAACGTCAACAGCGTCGCCATCGTCTGCCAGCGTGTTGTTGATGTAACCGTAGTTCGCTGGGTAGAACATAGGAGCTGCCATGAAACGGTCTACGAAAAGAGCATCTTCCTCTTTTTCGATCTCGTATTTTACTGGCGAGCTTTCCGCTGGGATCTCGATGATGACATAGATGTCGTTAGGTACGTCTTTACCCGCAGGCACTTTTGCAAAGCTCATGCGTTTTCTTCCTGTTTAAAGTCAATACAAAGGGTTTTCGGCCATTATAAAAGTCGCATTCGTTGGATTGAATACGACTTACCGGTGATTATTCGTCTTCGCTGATGTGCTTCTTGTGGTACTCAAGCAGTACTTCCACTTCTTGAGAGGAGCCCAGCGCAATCGAAACTCGCTCGTGGATATCATCTGGATGAACATCCATCACGTGTTTGTAGCAGTTTGTGGCTAAGCCACCGGCTTGCTCGATTAACATGCTCATTGGGTTGCCTTCGTACATCAAGCGCAATTTACCTGGCTTTTTCGGTGTACGTGCATCCCACGGGTAGCTAAAGATCCCGCCGCGTGTCAGGACACGATGCACCTCGGCCACCATAGAGGCGATCCAGCGCATGTTGTAGTTCTTTTCACGCGGGCCATCAGCGCCTTGAAGAAGGTCATCAACATACTCGCGCATGGCCGGTTCCCAGTTTCGGTAGTTTGACATGTTGATGGCAAACTCTTTGGTTTCTTCTGGGATTTGAACGTTTTCTTTCGTGAGCAAGAAATCGCCGGTGTGCGAGAGGGTGAACATGTTCACACCCTTGCCGGTGGTCAGTACCAATAAGGCCGATGGGCCGTAGAGGACATAACCTGCCGCCAGTTGCTTGCGACCTGGCTGGAGGTATGGGAATTCAGTGCTGTAGTCTTCACCCTGTGGAGCTTCTAGGATAGAGAAGATCGTTCCCACAGACACATTCACATCGATGTTGGAAGAGCCATCCAGCGGGTCAAACAAAACTAAGAATCGACCATCTTGGTTACCCGGTACCGGCCAGCTCTCCTCTTCGGAGGCAACGCCCGCAACCAATGGGTGGTTCAGCAGGATGGTTTTAAGAATCTCGTTAGAAATGATATCGAGCTTCTTTTGGCTCTCGCCCTGTACGTTAGTGTTGTCGGTGGTGCCCAACACTCCGGCCAGAGCGCCTTGGCGCAGTTTCAGTGCGATCTCCTTGCACGCCACGGTCAATGTGGTGATCAGGTCCATTAATTCTTCATCGGTTTCTTCACGACGGAGAAACTGGCTAAGCAGTTGCATGAGGCTCGTTACCTTTGCTGATGTTAAGAAGCGTGATTAGAAAACGCGATTTTACGTGAGTTAGGACGGAAAATCATGGGCTTGAACGAATTTAACCCGATAAAATCCAACGTGTTTACACGATTAAGGTATGATGTGCCTCTGCAATACAGGAGATGATCGGTGCATATTCACATTCTAGGCATCTGTGGAACATTTATGGGGTCTTTGGCACTGCTGGCCAGAGAGTTGGGATACAAGGTCACAGGCTCGGATGCCAACGTCTATCCACCGATGAGTACTCAGCTTGAAGCCCAAGGCATTAAGTTGATGGAAGGGTATGACCCTGAGCATCTAAACCCTGCACCTGACCTTGTTGTGGTTGGCAACGCCATGACCCGCGGTAATCCATCGATTGAGTACATGTTGGATAAGGGGCTGCATTATGTGTCTGGTCCTCAATGGTTATGTGAGCATGTGTTGCAGGACCGCTGGGTACTGGCGGTAGCCGGCACCCATGGTAAAACGACCACAACCTCCATGTTGGCGTGGGTGTTAGAGCATACGGGCATGATGCCAGGTTATCTGATTGGCGGTGTACCAAAGAATTTTGATGTGTCGGCGCGATTGGGCGGCTCTCCATTTTTTGTCATTGAAGCGGATGAGTACGATACGGCGTTTTTTGATAAACGGTCTAAGTTTGTCCACTACCGCCCACGTACCCTGATCATGAATAACTTGGAGTTTGATCATGCCGATATCTTTGACTCCCTGTCGGATATCGAGCGCCAGTTTCACCATGTTGTAAGAACCGTCCCCAATAATGGCCAGATCATTTATCCCATTGGCGAGCCTGCGCTTGAGCGCGTGATCGAAAAAGGCTGTTGGACCCCCATTCAGAAAGCCGCGATCCATAAAGAGGATGCCGCGCTTGCGGATTGGAGTGTGAACTGGCTAAAAGAGGATGGCTCCCAGTTTGAAGTGTGTTTTGAGAACCAAGTGGTTGGTGTTGTTGATTGGTCTCAAACTGGGGCTCACAATGTCTCTAATGCATTGATGGCGATCATCGCTGCGCGCAATGTTGGTGTGCAGCCGCATCATGCGGTTGAAGCTCTGTGTGCTTTTGGTGGTGTGAAACGTCGTATGGAGCTGATCGGCGAGTGCAATGGCATTCGCGTGTACGATGATTTTGCGCACCATCCAACGGCGATTGAAACCACCCTTCAAGGCTTGCGTGCAAGTGTGGGTGATGGACGCATCATGGCGATCATCGAGCCACGCTCTAACACCATGCGATTAGGTTCACACCGCTCAGGATTAGCGGCGTCGGCCGAGCAGGCGGATCAAGTGATCTGGTATCAGCCGCCTGGACTTGATTGGTCGCTGGATGATGTGGTCGAAGGTTATGAGCAGCAAGCGGTAAGCCAAAGCATCGATCAGATTCTAAAAGAGGTTGCAGTGCAGCCTGAAGGGACGCACATCGTCGTGATGAGTAATGGCGGTTTTAATGGCATCCATGGCAAAATTTTGTCCGTACTAAGTGGCTATTAGTACAGATACGGTAACGAAGTAATGAGTCAAACAGAACGTAACGATCAATCCAGCCCTGCTGAATACGCCGAGCGAGTCACACTTGCAATTACGGGTGCCTCTGGGGTTCAGTACGCGATTCGCCTATTGGAGTGTTTGGTCAGCGCCAACGTGCAAGTTTTTGTGATGATTTCGAAGGCGGCGCAGGTTGTGATTGCGACCGAAACGGATCTTAAGCTGCGCTCTAAAGCCGCGGAGCAGGAAAAGCGCTTAACGGAACTCACACAGGCTAAGTTTGGTCAGATTCGGGTCTTTTCTCACGAGCAATGGATGTCCCCAGTTGCCTCGGGCTCAGGAGCGCCGTCGGTCATGGTCGTTTGCCCCTGCAGTACCGGGAGCTTATCGGCCATCGCCACAGGTGCCAGTAATAACTTGATTGAGCGTGCGGCCGACGTTGCGCTAAAAGAGCGCAGAAAATTAATCTTGGTGCCGCGTGAAGCGCCGTATTCCGAGATCCATTTAGAAAATATGCTTAAGCTCACACGGATGGGAGCGGTGATCATTCCAGCCAGTCCTGGTTTTTATCATAATCCGACAACCATAGAAGATTTGGTCGATTTTATTGTGGCACGTATCTTGTCTCAGATTGGGCTTGATCAAGATTTAATGCCACAGTGGGGAGCTGCTTATCTAACGCCCCCAACGTCGGAACCATCCTAAACATCGGTTCAGAAGAGGTACAACCACCTATGACGACCTTGCTAGCCGTTGACACTTCAACGGACGCTTGCTCGGTTGCCCTGTTGCATAAGGGCAATGTATATGAAGATTTTCGTGTGATCCCTCGCCAGCACACCAAACAAGTGCTGCCGATGATCGATGCTCTTTTAAAAACGCATCAATTAACCGTGCAAGATTTAGACGCCATTGCGTTTGGTCGTGGCCCGGGTTCCTTTGCCGGTATTCGTATTGCGACCGGTGTTGCACAAGGCTTAGCGTTTGGTGCTGAAAAGCCCGTTATCCCGGTTTCAACCTTGGCATCCATCGCGTATCAACGCTTTCAAGAGGGCGCGCAGCACGTCGTTGCAGCACTCGATGCGCGTATGGATGAAGTGTATTGGGGGGCTTTCGAAAATATCGATGGTTACCCCGTGGTGATTGAACAAGAACGCGTTAATCATCCTGAGCGTGTATCGCTCCCCTTTGATGCTCAATGGGAGGGCGCAGGTTCTGGATGGGGATACCAGTCGTCAATGTCGGCTTTGGTGCAAGAAAAAGTAGCAACCATCAATCCCTATGTTTATCCCACCGCTTCGGCCATGGTGCGCTTAGCTGAGCGTGCTTGGCAAAGAGGAGAAACGGTAGCCCCTGAAGAGGCGCTACCTGTCTATTTACGCGATGATGTCGCATGGAAAAAGAAGGATCAGCAATAAATGGATTGGATTCAAACCGTCGTATTGGCACTTATTCAAGGATTGACCGAGTTTTTACCGATCTCAAGTTCGGCGCACCTTATCCTGCCATCGCAGTTACTGGGTTGGGAAGATCAAGGTTTAGCGTTTGATGTCGGGGTGCACGTAGGGACACTCGCGGCGGTGGTGTTTTACTTCCGTAAAGATATCTGGGGGATGTTGCTGGCGTTTTTTGCATGGTTCAAGGGGGAGCGCTCCGCAGAAGGAAAGATCGCTTGGTTTGTGATTTTTGCCACCATTCCTGCGTTGATCTTTGGCTTTTTGATGAACGACATCATCGATGAATACGGCCGCTCCATCCTTGTGATCGCTGGAACTACTTTGATTTTTGGTGCATTACTGTGGGTGGCTGATGCTAAACGCACCGAGGTGCAACCGCTTGAGAACATGACCTTTAAGCAAGCGATGTTGATCGGTGTTGCACAAGCGATTGCGATTATCCCAGGTACTTCGCGTTCGGGTATTACGATGACAGCAGCCTTGATGTTGGGGATGACCCGTCAAGCAGCAGCGCGTTTTTCGTTCTTACTGTCGGTGCCTATTATCCTTGCCGCGGGCAGTTACAAAGGTTTGGAGCTTGCGCAAACCGGAACAGCGGCCCAGTGGGAGATGATCTTAGCGGGTGTTGTTATTTCGGCACTGAGTGCGTTAGCGTGCATTCACTTTTTCCTTAAGTGGTTGAATCAGATCGGTATGTTACCGTTTGTGATCTACCGCTTTATTTTAGGCATCGTGCTGTTAGCGGTGTATTTTACGGTTTAACGATCTCGACTTTATGTACGAAACTCGCGTTGGTGTAGGGGCTCAGATTCCTGAGCTGGTGGCTGTGGCTTCTGAATTATCCGAAGCGCTTAATGTGCCAAATGTAGGCTTAGTCACAGATACTCGTTTTCTAGAGGTTGAAGAGCTTCTTTGGTGCACTACAGAGGGGCTTAAACTGCAAACAACCGGTAAAAAAGCGCCTGGGCCAACGTGGTGTGATTTTGTGTCAGGGGCTGTTGCACACCGGCGTAAGTTTGGCGGTGGTCGAGGGCAGATGATTGCGAAGGCTGTTGGTCTTAAACAAGGCGTTACGCCGAGTGTGCTGGATGCTACCGCAGGGCTTGGTAAAGACAGCTTTGTTTTAGCCACCCTTGGGTGCCATGTGAAGATGGTAGAGCGCTCTCCGGTTGTTCATGCTTTATTATCGGACGGCCTTGCTCGCGCCCTGTTGGACGAAGAGACGGCCCCCATAGCGGAGCGAATGAGCTTAGTGCATGGGGATGCGATTGATCATCTAGCCTCGCTGATCGGCCAAGAGGATAACCCACAGGTCGTTTATCTTGATCCTATGTTTCCGCATTCGGAAAAATCGGCTCTGGTTAAAAAAGAGATGCGGGCGTTTCGTGGCATTGTCGGTGACGACAACGATGCCTCTCGTTTGCTGGAGAATGCATTGCAAGTGGCGAGCGGTCGGGTGGTCGTAAAGCGGCCTCGTAAAGCCCCCACCATTGATGATCGAGTGCCGAATCATCAGCTGGAAGGTAAATCCAGCCGGTATGATATCTATACGCTCAGTAAGCTCAGCTAGTGGTTAAAAAGCCTTAATAGTGCGGCGGTGGCGGCTCATCTGTGTTGGTTGTACCGGGCTGAGTATCCATTTTACGGATCTGTTCATTCAGCAATTGGATGGCCCGTCTAAGGTCTACAATGGTCTTATCTTGCTGGGCGATAACATCGCTCAGCTTGTCCAGTGCGTCCTCTTGAAAGGCAACGCGCATCTCTAAGTCCTGAATGCGTAACGAGTTTTTATCTTCGCTCATGAGGGTGGGCTCTTTCTTGGGGCAATTTTATACAAAGGCGTAAGTGTAACCTATAATCATCAATTAAGGGTAAGCTATTGAATAATTGAAGATTATTCGGTATATCTGGGCGGTTGTTGCCGTCTACATTAGGCAACAAATCATATAGGTTTCAAACAACCATAATAGTAAGAGATGACAAGAGATAGATAAATGAGTGGTAATTTAATACTTCGAATAGTTGTTAGTGGTGTTGCGGCCGTTTTAGTTCCTGTGCTTTTGAAAGCAGTTGCAGGTGTTGAGGTAGCGCTCTCACCCGTAGTAATCGGTTTGTGTTTCGCGGTAGTCCTGATCAGCCATCTTGCGGTAGCGTTTAGTGGTCAGAAATCAGGTTCTGCCTCTGCATTTGACGATGTAGATAATGAAAATGATGGTCGTGAGCTCGGTACCGTTAAATGGTTCAACGTATCCAAAGGGTTTGGCTTTATTACCCGCGAGAATGGAGATGATGTGTTTGTGCATTTCCGTAATATCCGCGGCCGTGGTCATCGCTCTTTGAGCGAAGGTCAAAAAGTGCGCTTCAACGCACGTGAGAGCGACAAAGGCCTACAGGCTGAAGATGTATCGGTCGTTCGTGGCTAATCGCCACCGGATCGCACAGAAACGGAAGCTTAGGCTTCCGTTTTTTTGGTCTAAAAAAGCGCATTTTGGCGGCTGTCTTTCTCCCAAAGCGTCGGCGAGGGCAGCGAGGCCGCCTCATATTGGCCTGATTGCACTAAGGCTTCATTGAGCTGTTGAATAAACAGCAGGGCAAGCTCTGGGGCTTCTTTATTATCCGGGGTATGGAAAAACAGGTAGGGGGTTCGTCCCTCTAAAATCCAGTCGGCGCATTTTTTTACCCAAGGCGTCAGGTATGGCTCACCGAGAGATCGATCAAGAGGGGTGATGAAGCGTACAAGAGGCGCATTGCCCGTGGCCAGTACATGCACTGGCATTCTCGGTTTTGCTTTCATCGCCTCTTGGGTGATCTCATCGTCTTTTGGGTAAGCAAAGAGGGAGCGTGTATCAAAACAAACGCGATTTACCCCGTGTTCTATCAACAATCGATTCAAGGCTTGCTCGTTGTGATCTTTCTTAAAAAAGTCGAGGTGCCTAAGTTCAATGCCGTACGTGAATGCTTTGGGGAGTCTCTCCAAAAAGTGTGCTAATTGTGGCAAATGCATGGGGCTAAACTGACTGCTCATCTGTAGCCAAAGCACGCCCAAGCGCTCCTGCAGTGGAGCAACGCGGTTCAGAAATTCCTCCAGCGGCCGATCACTGTCTTGTAACAAAGCTTGGTGTGTGATGCTTTGTGGAAATTTAAAGCAGAATCGAAATTGGCTGGGTGTCCGTTCTTGCCACTGAGCGATGCTTTTTTCCGATGGAAGGCCGTAAAACGAGCTATTCCCTTCTACACTGGAGAAGTGTTGTGCGTAAGTTTCTAGGGCTTCGGATGGGTGTAGCTGATCGGGATACCAATCCGGATGATGCCACTGGGCAAGCCCAACGTAATAAGGTAATGGCGATTGCATACGATGTAATCAAACAAAAACACCATGAAAACATATTCTGCCTAAAACGTCAGTGTCGATGGGGTTAACAGGTGTTTTTATCAGTGATTGAGGCTTAATAAAGCATGGATATAGCGTCTCTGGTCGGGATTTTTTCAGGACTTGCGCTGATCATCTCGGCTATTTTTATTGGCGGTAGCTCGGATGTGTTCGTCAACATTCCTGGTCTTATGATCGTCATTGGCGGCACGATGGCAGCGACCTTGCTGACGGTGCAGTTCAAGGATGTGATGAATGCCTTTAAAGGGGCGTACATCGTGTTTACGCGGGATAAAACCAATCCCAAAGAGATGATCGAGACCATGATTAAGCTCAGTCGCATCAGTCATCGACACGGCTTATTAAAATTGGGCGATGTAAAAACCGACTCACCTGTTCTTCGTCGAGCGTGCAATCTGTTAGCGGAAGCCGCTTCTGAGCAGGTGATCCGAAATACCTTGCAGAACGAGATCGACTCTTTATTGGCCAGGCACTTTGCCACACAAGATGTGTTCAAAAAAATGGGCACCTATGCACCGGCGTTTGGCATGTTAGGGACACTGATCGGTCTTATTCAGATGCTCAGTGAATTGAACAACCCCGATACAATGGGGCCTGCGATGGCCATTGCGCTGCTGACCACCTTTTATGGCTCCCTGTTGGCGACCATGGTATTTCTGCCGATTGCGGGTAAATTGAAGGCGAGAACCCTGCTAGAGGTCACCAACTTGGAAATTATCCGAGAGGGCAGTATCAGTATATTAACCAACGATCACTACGCGCACGTGTATGAGCAGCTCTCTTCTTATTTGCCAGAGCGTGAGCGTAAACCCATTTCGGCCACCAAATTGAATCAGGGTTAAAGGGCGATGAGCAGTAAGCATCTAAATCGCATCATCTCGGAGGATAACGATCAAGGTTGGATGACGACCTATGCCGATTTGATGACGCTGTTGCTGGTGTTTTTTGTGCTCTTGTTTTCGATGTCCTCTTTAGAAAAAACACAGTTCTCGAACATGAGCCGTGCTTTTCAGCAAGCGTTGAGTGACTCGGCGGGGAGTATCATTCCGCTGCCCGAGCTACTGCAAGCGCCAACCACCAAACCGCCTGATTCTATTGAGCCTGAAGAGTACCCTGATCAGCAAACACCGACGGATTTGATTGTATCTGAGCCGGTTAAAGAGCAAATACCGGTGACACCCGAAAAGTCTGAGAGTGACGATGAAGCGCTCATCACCAACGCGTTAAAAGAAACCTTCCAGAACATGGGAGTCAACGAGGATGTCACCATCACCGACCCTAAAGATGGCAAGATTCGCATCAAGGTAAAAGGCTCGGTCGCGTTTGAGTCGGGGCGCACAGAGTTTAAACGTCAAATGATGCCGATTATGGACAGCGTGATCGAGATGCTGGAGGACAACCCGGAATACGCCTTAAACATTGAAGGGCATACCGACAGTCGGCAAATTAATTCACCCAGCTATGCGACAAATTGGGAGCTATCGGCGGTGCGTGCTACAACCGTACTGCGCTACTTTGTTCGCGGTGGGGTTGAAGCCGACCGACTCGTCGCTATTGGCTTTGGGGATTCGAAACCTGTGGCGGATAATGTCTCGGTTACGGGGCGGGCTGCGAATCGTCGTATTGAGTTTGTGTTAGAAAAGCGTCAAGAGGAGAGTCCATGAAGCCGACCATCGAGCTGCATGAGGAGGAAGCCGGCTCGCGCGAGAATGTTCGTATCGAGCCACACAAAGAAGACCCTGTGCGTCTGTTACTGGATGGAATAGAGGTAGCGCTGAATAACTTATCCGTGAAAGGGGCTGCTTTTATTTTCTCTGGCGAGCTAAAGCGCGCCGATTACCCCGTAAAGCTTATCTTCAAAACCAATCGCGAATGTGTCATAGAAAGTCGAATCCAGATTACCCGATCCATTCGTCCTGAGTATGCTGGGCAGTTTGTCGGATTGACGCTGCGAGACGAAACCTTAATCACCGCGTTCATCGTGGATTGTCAAAAAAGAGCCATACGCCGACAAAATGACGAAGAGATTAAAAATAATTTAAAAAATGTTTAAAAAGGGGTTGCCAGCCCCAGAAGACCTCCCTATAATATGCGCCAAGTTGATGCGGGGTGGAGCAGCCTGGTAGCTCGTCGGGCTCATAACCCGAAGGTCGTCAGTTCAAATCTGGCCCCCGCTACCAATTTTAATCTGACAATTTGCTGCCAGTCGGATAACAAAGTAACCAGCCTAGCGCTGGTTTTTTTGTGCCTGTAGAATGCGTGTTCTTAACCTGACCAAGGAATGGAAACATGAAAGAACAACGCGACATCGAAAAAGTCTACTCAAACGAAGATTTCGTAGCCAAGCTACGCCGTTTGGCCGATGCCATTGAAAATAACGATCGATTTGAAATCCAGATTGCCGGTGAGCGAATCTACGTACCTGTGCGTGCCGAGTTCAGCATTGAGCATGAGCGCGGCGATGGAGAAGAGGAGATCGAATTCCAGATCAAATGGAAACACGACTCTGAGTAATGCCTAGTAATAAAGAAGCCTCTGTTGATGCAGAGGCTTTTTTGTATCTGGCCTGTAGCGAAAGGCTGGCCGGATGAATCGCGCGTTTTGCGCTTAACTTTCCGGAACCACGCACGCGCGTAAACGGTAAAAACCGGTGCCAGGTGGCAAGGCCGAGTTCTCGCTGATAGCAAAGTTTGGCTTTTCGCCTGCACGCCATGCATAAGTGTATCGACATGTCGCGGCTTCTACTTCAAACGTCATCACGCCATCGATACTGCCGTTATCCTCATAGTCCCAGCTTTGGCGAAAAGGCAAACCATTGGTATCGTATTCTACGGTACTACTGGCGTTTATGCCGCTGTTAGTTGAGGCAAACGCGAGAGCCGTGGATTCAATAAACTGATTTGCATTGTATTGATACGTTTCTACCCCTTCATAGGTGTTGTTGCTTGGGTCGACATCAATGGAAATCTGGCTTATCAGGTCATTCTCCCAGCTAAAGGCATAGCCTAATTGGGTGTACCCAGTGCCGGATAAGCTGGCCCAAAGAGCGGTTTCGAGTACTCCATTAGCATCATAGGTAAAGTTGCCCAATGCCTGTGTTGTATCTGATGACTCCAATTCACGCGTGTAGCTCATCAGTAAGCCGTTTTCGTACTCAAAATCGATTTCGTGCTGGGTGAAGGTCGTTTGGGCGCCTTGCTGACGGGTAACAGAAATCTCGTCTGGCTTGGCCAAAGGATCGGAGCTGGAGTCGTAGCTGTAAACCTCAGAACTGTAGTAGGTCTGAGTATCAGTATCGTCGTATTGACGCTGAACGACTTGAACAATTCGGCCCAAAGCATCATAGAAGTAGGTAGTGGTTTGACGACCTAATAAATCTTCGTACTGAGAGGAAAAACGGTACAGGTCTTCGATGCCATCGTCTGTGTATTGATAAACTTCCTGCTTTAAATAGCCGTCTTCATAGGTCAGGGAGACAGATGCATCCTCAATACCGTTGTTATCATAATCAAACGAGATGTGACTGATACGGTAACCCGATGTCGCTAAGCCGCTGTCGGGACTATTATCTTCAGAGCCACCGCCTCCACCGCCACCGCATGCGGTAAGAATCAATGAGGAAAGAACGGGGATTGTGACGCGAAAACTCGGAATGCGAAAACTCATAAGGCTGCTTCCTGCTCCATTATGCCGAATCAGATCAACTGCACGTTGAGTCACTGGCAGACTACTCAACTGACCTTTATCCTTTTTTATCTGTGCACATTTACACACATTCAGGCTTAGCACAAGCTGTACCATTGTCGGTGGCGTGTAAAATTGGATTTGAAAAACGCGACGCCAACTTTGCACGGTGTGCCGTCTTATTTGTCGTAAAAGTAAGAGGGTGCTATAGCTTCAATAAAGATGAATCCAGTTCTGGATTGGATTAGTGTATGTTGCGATAAATTGGGTTAAAGGACTTAGAGACTTATGAAGGTTACCGATTTTTACCACGCGCTTTGGCAAGACTACATCTCCATTACACCGCAGGCTCGGGCCATTCATGCGTTGTTCTCTAAAACAGACGGTGTGGTGATCAATGATCATGTCGCGTTCCGAACCTTTGCCGGGACGGCTCTATCGTTGGATCAACTTGAACCCGTGATTCTCAGCATGGGATACGAGCGCCAAGATACCTATTTCTTTAAAGAGAAAAAGCTAAAAGCACACAGTTTTATCCATCCTGATGGAACCGTGCCTAAGGTGTTTTGTTCAGAGCTGTTGGTTGACCAGCTCTCGGATCAGACGCAGGCAATCCTGAAGAAATACACCGATCAAATTCAAGTATCCGGCGCCTTAACCCCCGAGGTGTTTTGGAGTGCGCGCCACTGGTCAATGCCAAGTTTTGATGATTATCAGGCTGTATTGTCCGAATCTGAATACGGCGCCTGGTTATTAGCGATTGGTTTACGGGTGAATCACTTTACGGTGAGCGTGAACCATCTTAAAACGTGTCACACCGTT
Organism: Neptunomonas sp. ABH4_499; assembly: GCF_056160565.1. Classification (NCBI taxonomy): domain Bacteria; kingdom Pseudomonadati; phylum Pseudomonadota; class Gammaproteobacteria; order Oceanospirillales; family Oceanospirillaceae; genus Neptunomonas; species Neptunomonas sp. ABH4_499. The sequence continues at coordinate 78,323 of NZ_JBSWXK010000006.1, forward strand.
CAAGAGGTGTTGCATCATGTAAAAACCGCTGGGTTTGGTGTGAACACCGTAGGCGGCGAGGTGAAAGGCTCAAAAGAAGCCTTATTGGAGCAAGGCTCGACCTTAGCCGATAAGCAGTCGTTTGAGTTTGCAGGCGGCGAACTCCATGAGATACCGACCTGTTTTTACGAGTTTGCTCTGCGCCATGCAGATAACGACGGTGTGGTGTATCAAGGGTTTCGCGAAGCCAATGCGGATAAAATCTTTGAGTCGACAAACGCTCGTTAATTGAAGGAGCTATTACCGCCGCCTAGTGATCTTTAGGCGGCGCCCGCTAGGGCCTTAGGCCTTTTCAACGGTGCGACTCGTACCGATTGCCCCTCGTTTAAGTTTAAGTAATCCGCGGTTTCTTGAGAGATACGCACACAATTCGGTGCAGTAACCTTAGCTGGGACGAGTCCGATGGTCATATTCTCAATGACTCCGTTACTGATCATGAATAGATCGTCGCACTCTGATGCGTGTTGATCCGGCCCAACGATGATTGTATGAACACGACTTTCTTGAACGGTTCGGATCTTAGACGGGTCGCATTCAACGTGCGGACCTGCATCAAAAAGATCCACTAACCCTGTCGATTCGAACCCTTCTTTCAGCAGCATCGAAAGGGCAGGTGCAGAGGCTTCATGTGGCTTACCCACCACCGCTTTGGCTGCTTCCGGGAGGAGGTCTAAACAGATAGGGTGGTGCGGCAGCATCTCGTCCATGAAGGACATGCCTGATTGCGCGGTGTAGTGCACTGCTTGATCAAAGCTGATGTTCAATAGCTTATGACCGAGAGCATCCCACATCGGCGAGCGCCCCTCAGGGGTTAACCAGCCACGTAGCTTTGCAAAGATGCGTGATCCAAAACGCTCTGGGGCATCGGTCATCATTAAAAAGCGCGCCCTGGACATAAAAAGCCCAATACCGGGTTGTCGGTAGCTAGGATGTAAGAACAAAGAGCCGATTTCGGAAGCGCCTTGGTACTCGGCGACCCTTTCTAGGTAGGTGTGTTGCTGCGATAGCTCTACCCCCTCCAAACCATTAAAGGTGCGGTGATCGTGAGAGAGTTTGAATACATAAAACGGCTGATCTTGAGCAACCCCGGTGTAGACCGCCGTAGTACCCAGAAGGCCTTTGTGTTCGGTGGATTCTAACACCAAAAAGTACTGCCCCTCTTTTGGTGGGGCGGATGAAAAGCTCTGTTGTACCGCCTTGATGCGCGCTTCCCAAAATTCGGGGTTACATGGCATCGAGGTCATACCGGCGCCTGTTTGAGCAGATAAGGCGAGCAGCTCCGGCAGATCATTGGGGTGACAGGGTCTTAAACGGTACATCGTGCTTCTCCTTATCCACAGCTAACCTTTATTTTAGGTGGCAAAGAGGCTTTCAGGATTGAAAAAACGGCCGATTAGACGCAATTTTCGTGCGTAATTGAGCGTTTTACGAAATTTTATTGGGTTTTAAAAAGGCGACACGTTTTTATCACTTTTTAAGAACTTCTTCGCTTTAAGCCACCAAGTGCTACCTAGCCGGTTTATACTGATGGGAAATCGTCTGGGATACAGGACATGGATCGACTCGATCGAAAGATTATTGCCTTGCTACAGCAGGATGCGAGCCTGACCAATCAAGCGTTAGCGGATCAAGTGGGCTTGTCGCCCAGCGCGTGTTTGCATCGTGTACGGCGTTTAGAACAAAGTGGAGTGATTGAGGGTTACCGCGCGTCCATCCATCTGAAATCTATTTGTCGCAGCGTGTCGGTGATTGCGACGGTCAGCCTTCAAGATCAAAGTACAGAGGCCTTTCGATTGTTTCGAAAAGAGGCCGAATCAATACCCGAGGTGGTCGAAAGTTTTACGGTCAGCGGCAGTTTTGATCTATTTTTACGCGTGATTGCGCCAGATATGGATAGATACAACCGGATCAATGATCAGCTCCTAGATCTGATACCCGGTAAAGTACGCATCAACAGTCATGTTGTGCTTGAGAACGGAAAGCCGTTTACCGGCTTTCCATTAGATCGGCTGTACGAGTCAGATTAATCAGCCACGCTGGAAGGGGTAAACGCTGCCCAATTGTAAAATACGGGTGAGTTGATCCAATGCGGTGCGCGACTCGTTAAGGAGAGCAGGGTCGGCTAAGTCTGACTCGGTTAAACGATCTCGATAGTGTTGATTAACCCAGGCCACTAGCTCGTTATAGAGTGCATCCTTCATCAAGGTTGCTTGGTTGACTGCTTGGCGCTCTTGTTCATTAAGCACAACGCGCAAGCGAAGACACGCTGGCCCACCGCCGTTGCTCATGCTTTGGGTCAGGTTGAACACCTTGACCTCATCAATTGAGGATGCCCCTTGCTCTAACTGGCTTAGATACTGCCAAACGGCGGCATTTTTTCGACACTCTTCCGGTACGACTAAAACGGTCTTCCCTTGAACATCCAGTAATTGGCTGTTGAACATGTAACTGCTAACCGCATCTTGTACTGAGACCGCTTGAGTGGGCACTTCGATCACATCTAGGGTGCCATTAAGGCCTTTGTTCAGCGCTTCATAAACCTTTGCTTGGTGTAGGAAGGCTTCTTGATGGCAAAACAAAGTGCGCTGATTGCCAACGGCAATTACATCGTTATGGAATACGCCTTGATCAATTACATCCGGATTTTGCTGTGCATAAACCGTGTGAGTGTCGGATAAACCGTGAAGACGAGCAATCGCTTCGGACGCTTCATAGGTATGGCGGGCCGGATAACGTTTAGGGGCGGGCTTCGAGCCATCAAAGGCATAACGGCCAAACACAAAAAATTCAACGCCCTGATCATCGTACGCTTGGCAAAAGCGGGTGTGGTTAGCGGCACCCTCATCACCAAAAAGCTCAACTGTCGGTAGGGCTTCGTGATGACTAAAATGGTTTGTATCATTGAAGGTCGCTTTTAGTATGCGCCCTGTGACCTCGTGCTCGATAGAACGGTGAAACTTATTGGTTAAGTTGGCAGGTGTAAAGTGCACCTTACCGTCCAGTGTATCGGGGCTTGGCGATACGGTAGCTGCATTTGCGGTCCACATGCTGGAAGCGGAGCAACACGCGGCCAGAAGGCGCGGTGCGGTTTTAGCCGCTTTAGCCAGTACATCGCTGTCAGTGCCGGTAAAACCGAGCCTTCGAAGCGTGTGGATGTCTGGGCGCTCTTGTGGGGCAAGTACCCCTTGAGTGAGCCCCAAATCTGCAAGGGCTTTCATCTTAGCTAGCCCTTGTAAGGCCGCTTCTTTGGGGTTGGAGGCCTCCGCCCCGTGTTTTTCTGAGGCGACATTACCAAAGGATAAACCCGCGTAATTGTGAGTGGGTCCAACTAACCCATCAAAGTTAGCTTCGATGCTCTGGCTCACGATGCGTCCTCCAAGGTTAATCCGGGTGAGAGCTTTTCAGGCAGACTCAGTTGATCGGTCTCAAGCCCTGCAACGGGGTACGAGCAGTAATCGGCCGCATAGTAAGCGCTGGCGCGGTGGTTGCCGCTGGCGCCAATCCCGCCAAACGGGGCGCTGGAGCTGGCACCGGTCAGCTGCTTATTGAAGTTGACAATACCGGCGCGGATTTTCATGTAGAAACGCTCGTATTGGCTTTCATCGTCACTGAACAGGCCTGCCGAAAGGCCGTAGCGTGTGTTGTTGGCTTGGCTAATGGCTGAATCAAAGTCATCGTATCGAATCACTTGCAGCAGCGGACCAAAGTACTCATCGTCAGGTAGAGTGGATACGCCAGTAACATCAATTAACCCGGGTGATACCAAGCCTGTACCTGAGGTTAGGTGTGTCAGTTCCACTAATGAGTGCGCACCTTGCTCGATCAATCGTGCTTGAGCGTCAACAAGGTGACGTGCTGCCGCTTCGCTGATCAAACTGCCCATAAAGGGGGCTGGTTCATCAAATTGACCACCTACTTTGATGGCTTTAACGGCCTGAACGAGTGCGTTTAAGTACTGATCACCCCAATCAGTATTTGGGACAAACAAGCGGCGGGCACAGGTACAGCGTTGTCCAGAGGTGATGTAGGCCGATTGAACGGTTTCATAAACGGCCGCTTTAATGTCTTTGACTTGGTCTATGATCAGCGGGTTATTGCCGCCCATCTCAAGCGCAAGAATCTTCTCTGGGTGGCCTGCAAACTGCTTGTGCAGTAGGTGACCTGTGTTGGAGCTGCCGGTAAAGAACAGGCCGTCCAATCCTGCGTGGTTGGCCAGCGCGATGCCAGTGTCTTTCTCGCCTTGAACTAAGTTTAAGACCCCTTTGGGTAAACCTGCTTGAATCCAAAGGCCGACCATCAACTGGGCAACCAACGGGGTGAGTTCGCTCGGTTTTAGGACAACGGTATTCCCTGCGATCAGGGCCGGGACGATGTGGCCATTAGGTAGATGACCTGGGAAGTTATATGGGCCAAATACCGCCACAACCCCATGAGGTTTGTGACGCAATACCGCTTCGGCACCAGCGATCGTACTGGTTTTTTGGCCGGTGCGCTCAACCGCGGCTTTGATCGAAATCTCGATCTTATTGATCATCGCGGTGACTTCGGTCAGTGATTCCCAGTAGGGTTTGCCGGTTTCTTCGGCGATGGTCTTGCCCAGTGTTTCTTTGTGCTCTTCAAGCTTTTTAGCGTACTCGCGGGCAATGGCGCAGCGGGCGTCAAATCCTTGAAAGGCCCAGTGGTCAAACGCATCACGCGCGGCGTTAACGGCGGCATTGACCTGTTCTGGGTCGGCGCTTGCTCCTTCCCAAACGATTTCGCCGCTAACGGGGTTGTAAGAATAAAACGTCGCTGCGTTTCCGGTGACCCACTCACCGTTAATGTAATGACCAGGCATGTTAGAACCTCCGTTTAGACGAGAGTGGAACCAGACGCACGGTTGCCCCGTCGTCGATGTTAAGGGCCGCGGCTACCTCGGGTGTGATGGTGATCAGGTTTCGACTGATCTTATGCAAGGTTGTAGCGACGCAGCGAAAATCCTGAAAGCGGGTGTTACTGAGCAAGAATTGATCATTATCGGGCTCGTTCTCGCCCCACACATCATCCCCTGGCCCTTGAATTTGAACTTTGACGTATTGGCTTTTACGAATCGCCCGAATGTCATTAACACGCGCTTCAAGGGTTGGGCCAGCATCAAAAATATCCACATAGCCTGTGTAACGCATCCCCTCGTTTTCGAGCATGTGCCTTGCCGGTGAGGTTAACGGGTGCGTTTTGCCGATCGCGTCTTGCGCATCTTTTGGCAACAGCTGAGTGTAGATCGCATTCGAGGGCATCAGTTCTGCAATAAAGACTTTGTTCATCGCTGAGAATTGATCAGCGGTATCAAAATCCATCGAGAAGAAGTGGCGTCCTAACCCTTCCCAAAAAGGGGATAGGCCGGTTTCATCCGAAAAGCCGCGCATTTCGGCAATCAGTCGATCACTGAACAGCTGAGGGAACTCGGCCATAAACAAAAAGCGACACTTGGATAACAACGCACCGTTTTTACCGACGCGTGCGTTGGGACGTAAAAAGAGGGTGCAGAGCTCAGAGCAACCGGTGTGGTCGTTGGTCATAGTGAGGGTGTGGAACTGGTTATAGACGTTCAACTCCCGTGATGCATGTACAACCAAACCCACGCGGTAGTTGTACCAAGGCTCGCTGAGCCCGACAGCGCCTTCGACGCCACAGACGCCGACGATTTCATCGGTGTTGGTATCTTCTAAAACAAACAGGAAAAGCGACTCTTTTGGGGGCTTTGGCTGTGAAAAGGCGTGTACCCCACGCTCAAGTTTATGACGGACTTGTTGGTCATTGTCTTGCAAAGAGGTGAAACCTGGCCCTGTTTCGCGGCCAAGTGCTCGTAAACCGTCGTAATCGGCTTCGGTTACGGGACGAATCACCATCATACGGTTACTTCTCCATCCGGTGTGGTCAAGGTGTGAAATTGTTGATTCGGTATGGTGGTCATGCGAAGCAGATCTTCAGGATTGACCCCCAACATCGCGGTGATACTCGCCATATCGGCTGCTTCAAAAGCGGTCGTGTCATGCAAGGCAACGGCTGCAAAATCGCGCAGCTGGGTGTTGCTTAAAATCATGACAGAATCCGCTTTGGGAACAGCGTGTACATGGTTAAACAGCGTGTGTGCCTCGAAAGTAACGGAATGCGCGATGGAGCGAATCTCTTGTGTACGCGCTTCAAGTGTTGGGCCTGCATCAAAAATGTCGATGTAGCGACCTTGGCTGAACCCTTCGTCTTCCAGTAGGTGTACAACCCCTTTCATATCTTGGCGCGGTTGGCCGATCACCGATTGGACCTGCTTGGGTAAAAGCGGAACATAAATCGGGTGGTGTGGCATTAATTCGGCGATAAAGCCTTTTGAGTTAATTCCAGTTAAATAGTTGGCGCGGTTAAAATCCATATCAAAGAAGTGCTTGCCGACGCCTTCCCAGAAGGGGGATAGGTTTTTGTCATCCAATACGCCTTGAATTTCGGCGATGATCCTGTGGGCAAAGCGCTCTGGGTGTTGCGCCATAAACAGCATACGAGCACGCGAAAGTAAATTAAGATTCTCGGGGGTGCGGTACGCTTCATCAATAAACAAGGTACACAGTCGAGCAGCGCCAGTGTAGTCCTGGCACAGGTGCATCGAGGGGATTTTGTTGTGTATCTGCAACTCCGACGAGGCATGAATCACATCATCGAGTCGGTAGTTATAAAAGGGGGCGTCTAAGCCCACGGCGGCATCAATCCCGCTGATGCCAACGACTTCGCTGCTGCGGGTGTCTTCCAGCACAAAGTGATAGCTTTCATCGCGATAGTGGCTGATCTCTTTTTTTAACGAGTGCTGCGTTTTGCTGATCAAGTCGTGTAGGTGATCTCGATTGGCGGGCAGGGTGGTCATTCGGCCACCCGAAATCACAGCCAAACGTTCAATCGCGGGAAGGTCTGAATACTGAACCGGTCTTACGAGCAACATGGTTTCTCTCCTTTCTGGGAGCGCTGTGTTAACCAGTCGGTCGGCTCGGTCGCAAGGCGCATCAAAAGATGGGCACTTAATTTGGCTCGAACCGTCAGGCTGCGGATATCCATATACTCCTGATCTGAGTGAATTTTTCCACCCTGAACACCTAACGTGTCGATATTAGGCACACCGGCGGCTGCTAGATTGTTGCCATCGCAGCAGCCACCTGTGGGCAACCATGACAGTGAAAGGCCCATGTCGTCCCCGCACTCTTTTAGCCATTGAAAGAGGGTTTGATTGGCCTGTGTCAGCTTTTTCGGTTTACGACCAAAAGCGCCGTGCAGCTCAGCGGTAATTCCTTCGCGTGTGTTAAGCTCGGCCAGAAGGGAGTCTAAGTGTTGCTGACACCACGCTTCGTCGGCCTGCTCGGTTAGGCGAATATTGAATTTGACCACACAAAGGTCCGGTACGATGTTTACTGGGCCGCCGCCTTGTACAAATCCAGGGTTGATGGTGACGCCTTCTCGTTGACCATTCAGGTCATCAAGCGCAACCACAAAGTCGCTGGCGGCGCGTATGGCGTTTCGGCCTAAGTGGTGCTCGCGACCTGCGTGTGCGGCTTTACCACGCACAACAACGGTAAAGTTGCCACTGCCCTTGCGCTCACCCGCTAGGTTGCCATCGGGCATGCACGGCTCGTAAATCATACCCACATGCGCCCGCGTTGCGGCTTCTTGAATTAGCTTGGCCGATGACGGGGAGCCGATCTCTTCGTCGGGGTTGAAGAGAATTTCCCAGCCAATCTGATCTTTAAAGGGGCTTCGCTCCAACGCTTCTAGCGCCGTCAGCATCACGATGATGCCACCTTTAAGGTCAGCTACACCTGGACCATTGATGGTGTGATCATCAAGGTAGCGGTGCGTTTGAAAGGCGTGCTCTTTCGGGAAAACAGTATCTAAATGAGCGCAGAGAAAGACTTTTAAAGGGGCATCGGGCCGTTTGGTGAGCTTAATCGCATCACCGAGTGGGTGCTCGCTGGCGTTGCCTTGATTGTCGATGGCAACAAAGGGGGCAACCTTGATTCGCTCAACGTTGGCCTCAAGCGGTTGGGCTATTTGAATCAGGTGATCGGCAACGCGATTGACCCCATCGGCGTTCAAGGAGCCTGAGTTGATGTTCACAAGCGCTAAGGTGTTTGCCAACATCCGGTCGTGTTGTTCGTCAATCCAGTTTAGCCAAGGGGTAAGCGTAGCCATCGTTGCGCATCCATAAAAACGTTCATTTTTATTATTGGACACAATAATCGCGAATTCTGCTATTTAAGCGACCTTGTTTTCATAAATGGGACATGCCAACAAGGTCATTCTCTAAAAACTTTCGATTTCTCGCACTAAAAGATCAATAACTCAATGCACAAAAAAGGGCCTTAGCGGCCCTTTTTTAATGTAATGGTGTTATTCGGCGCTGGCCAATACTTTGGCAACGGCGCGATCCAGTGCTGCCATTCCCTTGGCGATGTCCTCATCCGGGATCACCAGCGACGGTGTAACACGCAACACGTTCGGCCCAGCTACTAAGAGCATCAACCCCTCTTCGCGAGCGGCCGCCAAAAACTGCTGGCCTTTGCCGTGCCATTCATCGATCAGCTCGGCACCCAACAATAGGCCCTTGCCTCGAATGGCTTTGAAGATGTTGTGTTTGGCATTGATCGCTTCAAACCCTTTGATGAATTGCTCACTTTTTGCGGGTACTTGACCTAATACCGCATCCGAGTTGATCAACTCAACGACGGTTTCGGCAACCGCGCAGCCTAATGGGTTACCGCCGTAGGTGCTACCGTGAGTGCCAAAGCCAAAGCTTGCTGCGATGGCTTCTGTGGTCATCATGGCACCAATCGGGAAGCCATTACCCAGCGCTTTAGCGGTGGTTAGGATGTCGGGTGTTACCCCTAAGTCCATGTACGCGTAAAAGGCTCCGGTACGGCCTACGCCCGTTTGGATCTCATCAAATACCAAGAGTGCATTGTGCTGATCACACAGCTCTCGTACCGCTTTGGCAAAAGCGGGGTCCGCTGGGATAACGCCGCCTTCACCAATGATAGGCTCCATCACGACGGCACAGGTTTTATCCGAGATTGCCGCTTTTAACGCATCGATGTTGTTGTATTCAACGTGCGTGATACCTGCGGGTACCGGCTCAAAACCTTCGCGGTATTTTGGTTGACCGCCAACCGATACGGTAAACAGGGTGCGGCCATGGAAAGACTGTTTGAACGAGATAATCTCGTGCCTATCGGCGCCAAAATGGTCGTGAGCGTATTTACGCACCAGTTTAAACGCCGCTTCGTTCGCTTCGGCACCGGAGTTACTGAAGAATACCTTATCGGCAAAGGTGATCTCCGTTAGGCGCTTAGCCAAATGCAAAGCGGGCTCGTTCGTAAAAATGTTACTTAGGTGCCAAAGCTCATCGGCTTGGTTTTTTAATGCGGCAACGACATCAGGGTGATTATGGCCTAACGCGGTGACCGCAATACCACCGGTAAAATCAACGTACTCATTCCCTTCCTGATCCCATACACGAGACCCGCGGCCTCGAACAGGAACCATCTGCTGAGGGTTGTAGTTCGGAACCATAACCTGATCGAACAGGGCGCGTGTCACTGGGGTTTTGTGTTGCATGGGATCTTCCTCTATCAACAAAACAAGAAAACGCTTTCAGCGGTGTAAAAGGAGTTGTATCGCCAAAAGCCGGCGTCTGTTTTCAGTATCAGCAAAAAAATGGGAGATAAACAGGGCGTTAATTGCTTTAGGGCGACCTGAAGTTACGCTAAGCTGACATTTAGGAGGTGAGTCTAAGCCACATACGGGTGAGCACAGTATGCTAGCGATTCAGAACCTAAGAATAGGGCAAAAAAGAGCCTCTTAGCAATGGAAAAATGGATAAAAAAATACAACGCATCGCTGCCTAAACGGGTAGGTTTTTTATTGGTGCCCAATTTTTCGTTGATCGCGTTTTCATCCGCCATAGAGCCTTTGCGGATGGCGAACTGGGTCAGTGGCGAAGAGCTGTATGAAACCGTCTTGATCAGTCACGATGGCGAGCCTGTGGCCAGCAGTTTGGGGGTACAAACGCTGGTGGGCTACAGCTTAAACAGCATGCCCATGTTGGATACCGTCTTTGTCTGTGGTGCATCCCCCGTAGCCCGCACCGGCAATGAGTCGGTTATTGGTTGGCTACGTCGCCAAGCCCAGCTGCCGATGGCCATCGGTGGTATCGGTACCGGGAGCTATTTATTGGCCTGTGCTGGGCTTTTGAAAAACACCAAAGCCACCATCCATTGGTGGGACATCGCGAGTCTGCGTGAAGAGTTTCCTAGCACCCATGTGACGAATAATCTCTATGAGATTGATCGGGATCGGTATACCTGCAGCGGCGGTACTGCGGCGATGGACATGATGCTGTTTTTGATTGGCAAAGAGCACGGTATGGATCTGGCTGCGAGTGTGTCGGAGCAGTTCGTCTGTGAGCGTATACGAACCTCTGAAGATCAACAGCGAATCCCTTTGCAAACGCGCATCGGTGCAACCCAGCCTAAGCTAATAGAAGCGGTCACCTTGATGGAAACCAACATAGAGGAGCCGCTCAGTACTGATGATTTAGCCCATCACGTGGGGTTATCGCGCCGTCATTTGGAGCGCTTGTTTAAAAATTACCTGCAAACCGTACCTTCAAAGTATTACTTAGAGCTAAGGCTTGAGCATGCACGTCGCTTACTGCGGCAAAGCGATAAAACCATCCTGCAAGTGGGTTTGTCGTGCGGGTTTTCGAGTGCGTCTTATTTCAGTACCGCTTACCGAAACCATTATGGGCTTACCCCACGTGAAGAGCGTAAACGGGATATTGATGATGCACCCGCTGAGCGCACCGTTCACAGCTCTAAGCCAATAACGGGGTAGCCATCAGGCGAGCAGCGCGGCTTTCCAAAGCGCTGTTTTTTCTTCAAAAGAGATCGATGCGTGCGCAGGGCTTGTGGAGGGTAATACCACCCACTTAATGTGTGAGTCTTCTAAAAGGCTTGGAAAATGGCGCTTAAAAAGCTTAGCGCTTGTTTGGCCGTTGAAGCCTACGATGCGAATACTCGGATGTTGGGTTAATAACTCAGGGATCGCGTTTGGAATCACACTTTTCGATTGGATATTGCTATCAAGGCTACCTGGGCGGACGCATTGATGAACCACATCCCAAAGCGCAACGCCTTTCTGGTTCAGCGCATCTAACCGATCTTGATAGGCCTGGGTGCAATCAACGCCATAAAGGGCTTCCATGATGGGCCAAAAACGGTTGCGCGGGTGGGCGTAATACTGCACTTCATCCAATGATTTTACCCCAGGCATCGAGCCTAAAATAAGCGTGTGTGGCTCTCCGACTAGGGCTGGTGGGAATCCGGTTTGAACGGTCATTACTGAGCTGCTTTTTGTAAGGCCCTTGCGATCACCTTATTCAGCACAGGACGCGATTCACGCAACACGCGTTGCGCCTTTTGTACCGATGCCGAACTATCAAGCAGGGCTAAGTACAAGCCGCCATTGTCGAGTAACAGGCTGAGTAAACGCTGATCTCCCATCTGTAACTGAGCTTCATCGTACTGAGGGTTATAGCGTACGGCCTTTTTGAATATATGACCGAAAGCCTGTTGGCCGATTTTTACGTAGATCAGCTGATCCTTACGAATGGTCGACATCAACGGCTTTTGATTCAGTAAGATGATCGACGCTTTAACCCCAGACAGCGCATTGAGCTTATTGAGTATCTCGGACATTGTCGCTCCACTGAAGAAGGTCTCGTGCTTGCTGGCGGATCTGTTGATACGTCATGTAAGGGTTGGTCACCAAACCGATGGTTTGGTTTTCCTCTTTAAACAGCGAGATTGTATCTTGCTTGTGACCAAAGACGCTGACATCCGTAATGTCCGGAAGCTTTTCGCCGGTCTTGGTATTGATCGTTTCCATCACATTCTTGATGGTTTCGGTTAAGTCCGAGAGCTTATCATCCATCAAGGCGTGGTCAACGACCTTGTCATTGACATAGTGCGATGCGCCGAGCACCCCGCGAGATTGCATGGCGGCCTCAACGATGGACATCTTCGGGACGGGGCGGCTTTTTTGCAGCCATTCAAACTGTGGCGAGTTTGGATCCGGATTGCGCTTTTTTAGCTCCTGCATCGCCACCTTGTGTGATAGATCACTCCAGTTCACATCGGGGGCGTCGTGCATCATGGCCGAACTGATCAGATCCAACACGTGCATGGGCTTTCGCGCATCTAAAAAGATCACTGGCGCTAAAATGCCAAGCCCTTTTAAATGGTTTCGATATTGTTCGGGTTTGGTTGTGTCGTCTAAATCCGAACGGGTAACGCCTACGACAAAGTAGCGTGACTCAATGTAATCACGAAACTCGTTGAGGTAGAAATCCAAATCTTTTAAAGGGTAGTTACGGGTATTATCGACCAGCAAAATCAGAGACGAGGCATCTTTAGCCAAGTCGCTGACCATAAGCTCCCACATAAATTTAAAACGCTCTTGGCCTGGTGTGCCATATAAGTGCAAGACTTGGTCTTCACTCAGAGAGATCTTGCCATAGTCCATGCCCACCGTTGTGGTGCGTTTACGTTTGATGGTGGAGTCCGATACCTGGGTGTCCGTATCAACAACGTCGATCTCGCTGATGCTTCGAATAGCCGTTGTTTTGCCTGAACCTGGCGATCCAACAAACAGGACTTTATAGGACTTCATCGCTACCCTTATCGAATCAAAATCTGGAAAGCGCTAGCTTACCGTTTGGTTGTGAATCTGATCTGAATTATACCGAAGGTATTGATAATCTCTATGCAAACAGAAAGTTAGTGAGCGCTTAGTGCTCACAAATGCACGTAAGTGTCGTTGTTTGATAGCGATTGTTTTGGAGATCCGGCACTATGGTACTATACCGATTTAACGCTGACGACTTCTTCCCATGGGCATTGCTTCTCGACCTTCACGTATCGTTATACCGTCCGATTGTAACCTGTCCTTAACGGTTTTCGAATTTTTATGCCGCCAATTTCCTGCGGTTGATGCCTCCGTTTGGCGTACGCGTATAACCTTTCAAAAAGTACATTGGAACGATGGTGAGCTTATTAGCCTCAACACCCTGTGCAGACCCCAAGAGAAAGTCTGCTATTACCGGGAGATAGCAAAAGAGGTCGAGGTGCCGTTCAAGGAGGCGATCTTATTTGAAGATGAGCACATTCTTGTCGCGTGCAAACCTCATTTCTTGCCGGTGGTGCCAAGTGGCGCTTATGTGGAAAACTGTTTGCTCAATCGACTGATCAATACGACCGGTATTGAAACGCTTAACCCTGCCCACCGGATAGATCGGGATACCGCGGGCTTGGTGTTGTTTTCTAAAGTGCCGAGCGAGCGAAAGTTTTATCAAGGGCTGTTCGCACAAGGGTGCATCGAAAAATCCTATCAGGCGGTAGTGCACGCTGATCAGGCTCCAGAACCCAAATGGCACGAGGGGAGCCTCATCGAAAATCGCATTGTGGAGGGCGAGCCCCGATTCCGTCGCAAGGTGACTAACGAGGGGGCGATCAATGCGTGCTCTTGGGCCAAAATGTTGGCATTTGATGCCAACCTACGTGCGGCTTTATTTCTGCTCAAGCCTTTAACGGGCAAGACGCATCAGCTGCGTGTGCACATGGCTTCGGTTGGGCATCCTTTGGTGAATGACCCTTATTATCCCGTTCTAAAGCCCAAAGCGGAACCCCTTTCATTTGATCAACCGCTCCAACTGTTAGCGAAAACCCTCGACTTTACCGACCCAGTCACTCAAGAGTCGCGTCGCTTTGAAACCGAGCGGCAACTGAATTGGCCGATCAGCTCTGTTTAGACTGCCAAAGATTACCCAACCAAAAACCAATCAGCATGGCAGGAACAATACACCAGGCTGGCCAGTAGTCTAGGCTTAACGCGATCAGGGCTGGGCCTGGACAAACCCCGGTTAACCCCCAGCCGATACCAAATAAAGCACTGCCTAGAATCAAAGGCCGACTAATGTGTGTATTACTGGGTAATGAGCACTCAAAACTTGGGTCATGTTGTATTTTTCGGTAGGTAAGACGTACAAACAAAAACATCACAAGCACAGCGCCACCCATAACAAAGGCAAGCGATGCGTCCCACGTGCCAAAGAGGTCTAAAAAGTTCTGTACCTTAGCCGGGTTGGTCATGCCCGAAAGCAACAACCCCCACCCAAAGATCAAGCCTGATAATCCAGCAATGAAGGATTTCATACGCTCTCCTAAAACAGATGTCGGATGATGGACACGGTGATAAACCCGGTCAGCATAAAGGTGCCAACGGCTGCGAATGAGCGTTTGGATAATCTGGCTAATCCACAAACACCGTGCCCACTGGTGCAACCGTTACCGATTCGTGCACCTAGGCCAACCAACAATCCACCTGCAATGCTTAACAGCACTGACCCAGAGGTCATAGCCGGACTTTGGGGTAACGAAAGACTTAGGCCAAAAAGTGACATCCCTTGATGGTCTATTGTGATTAAGGGCATCAAGACCCATGGAGACACACACAACCCCGCCACAAACCAAAAACGCCAGCTAATGAGGCTAGGTTGTTTGAGTAAGCTTGAGACAATTCCACTGATACCTGCAATTTGCCCGTTTTTATACAGCAGCACACCCGCGGCTAAACCAATCAACACGCCGCCGATAAGGCTGCTGAGTAGGGTTAATTCAGTTGGCATCGTATTTACCTTTCATTAGGAATATCTTAAGTAAATTTTATATTAGTTTTATCTAATTAAAAAGTCATTCTCATTTTTTACATGGTCTGATCGTCACTAAGGTTGTCATAAAAGCTTCATTGAATTGTCACGCGAAAAAACTCATCGAGGTCGATATTTAAGCCTGTGTTCAGTTTTGTGGGGTTTAAAGGAGTCGAATGCAGATCTCGTCGTTAACTCGCGCAATCGTGATCGTTCAGATTGCCGCACTGTTATTGCTGGCTGGGGGGGGAAGAGACCTGTCAGCATCTTGAGTGTCTATCTTCTGAGTCGATCAACATTCAATCGACCTTAACGGAGCTGCAAAAACGTCACTGGGCAACTCAAAGAGCAGATTCGTTTATTCCGGTATTGATCCGTTAGGACTGAAACGGGGAGCGGCGAATCTTTTTCTCTTGGTACATGATGTGATCGGCTCGGAATAGCAAGGACTGAATATCTCGGCCATGCGCAGGATACTGTGCTTCACCAATCGACGCATTGAGGTAAACATTCTCACCCATGGGCACCCCGTTAAGCTGTGTGAGTGGCGCGAGCAGGGCATCGTGGATGCGAAGTTTTTCCTCTTCGATCTGCGCTTTGGTGAGGTTGCGTCGAATTACAATGACAAACTCATCGCCGCCGTAACGGGCCAGAAGGTCGTGCGGGCCGATTTGAGCTTGCAGGCGGGCCGCAATCTCGATTAAGGCAAGATCGCCGTTTTCGTGGCCGTATTGATCGTTCAATGGCTTAAACTGATCCAAATCGATGAACAGCAAGGTGAATGGCTCGGTAGCCATGCCGTTCTCTTGACGGTTGAGCAGGTTTTCCATGAAGCGCTCAAGCGCAGCTCGGTTTGCGACGCCGGTTAAGTTGTCCGTAAAGAGCTCTTTACGCATGTCCATGAAGGAGCGAGCCAGCATACCGATCTCATCTTTACGACGCAGGTTAATCGGCAAGGTGTTATCCGAATGGTCGGCATTGATAACAGCGCGTGAAAGGGAAGAAACATCGGTCGCCACGCGGTGCAAAATTCGAAAGCCAAGTAGAATCGCAATCAGTACGGCCACTAAACCGAGCAGCGCGACGGTGAATACCTGCTGAGTAACACCGGCCAAGACATCACTGCGGGGCACGGCCACAATGGCGGTCCAATCAAGACCCGCATTATCGGTAATACGTTTAAAGGCCAAATCGATGGTCTGTCCATCATGCGTGATGGTCAAACTTTTCGCATCGGTTTTATCCGGTGACTCTTTAAGTAATGGGATGATGTTCTCATAGGCGGCGCGAAGCATCGGGTCGCCTGCATCGGAAATGCTCACGCGTTGCATTTGACCATCAGGTAATTGGCGCACGTTGGGCGTTTTGGAGGCGGCAAGCAGCTCACCATTTCGCTCGACCAGTAAGGCTCGACCATTGGCACTGACGCGAAGACCCGAAATAAAGTTATTCAGACGAATCAGTGATACGTCGGTTGCTACCACGCCAGTGAGCTGCTGGTCTTCGTTTAAAACTTTTCGTGCGCGAGTGACAACCAGCTCTTGCGAGCTAAAATCCACATACACGGCGGTCCAGATATGGCTCTTTTCAGAGGCGCCAGTTTCGTACCAAGGACGAATGCGTGGATCGAAGACATTCTGTTCGGTTCGCAGGTAAATCTGTTTGCCATCAATGCCCCGAAAAGCAAAGTACTGGCGTTTCTCTTCAGGGTTCAGTTTGTAGCGGACTTCGGCTTTATCCCGTCCGGTGCGTTTTAAACCGTATGATTGACCCAGTTGGTTGCCGTAATAGACATAATCGTTTGGGTCGGTGTGCAGGGTTGTCGCTGTCCAAAAGCGGGTGCGAATCGCATCCAGCGAATCCGAAATATCGTCCGGCGCGGGCATGCCCAGCGGAAAGGCGGATTCCAGTACAGCGCTTGAACCGTACATGTGGCGATCCACTGCTTGTTCGATGCGATCCACCATCTCCAGCGACAGTCGCTCAGATAAGGTTGAGACCATGCGCGAGCCTGCCCAGTACGACATCAAACCGATCACAATCGTTAATGCTAAGATCAGTAAAACGTAAGGTACGATGAGCGTTGTTTTCAGAGAAACAAACGAAGTATCAGCGCGGCGCATGCAATTCCTTTCGTTGAGCAACCTAAAAAGTGGCCACTTTATATCAGAAACGCCTTAATCGATAAATCCATTTACGAGTAAGGCGTTGTTCGAGTCGCGCTCTGTGAAAGAACGCGACTTAATGGATCAGCAAAGGCTGTCCAGTTTGCTTTTGAGCAAGCCTTGCACTTGGCCAGGGTTGGCTTTGCCGCCAGACACCTTCATGACTTGGCCCATAAAGAAACCAACCATCTTACCGCGCTTATCCGGCTCGGCGGCAATGTATTGATCCACCTGAGCTTGGTTAGCGGCGATCACATCGTCGACCATTTTCTCAATGGCGCCTGTATCGGTCACCTGCTTAAGGCCTTTGGCTTCGATGATCTCATCGGCTGTGCCGCCTTCGCTCCACATCGCTTCGAAGACTTTCTTGGCAATGTTGCCAGAAATGGTGTTGTCTTTGATGCGAACCAGCAAACTACCTAACTGATCGGAGCTGACCGGCGCTTCGCTGATCAATAGCTCATTTTGGTTCAGTAGGCGTGAGAGCTCACCCATCACCCAGTTTGCTGAAAGCTTCGCATCTTTTGATTGAGCCACCACTTGCTCGAAGTAATCGGACAAAGCTTTATCGGCAGCAATCACGCGCGCGTCGTATTCAGACAGCTGGTAGGTTTCGACAAAACGCTCTTGGCGCGCTTCGGGCAATTCAGGCAAAGAAGCGCGAACCGTCGAGATGTAATCGTCATCGATCACAATCGGTAACAGGTCAGGGCATGGGAAGTAACGGTAGTCGTTGGCTTCCTCTTTGCTGCGCATAGAGCGTGTTTCGTCCTTGTCGGCATCGTACAGACGCGTTTCTTGAACGATACGGCCGCCATCTTCGAGGATATCGATCTGACGCGCAATCTCGCCCTTGATCGCTTTCTCGATGAAACGGAACGAGTTGATGTTTTTGGTTTCGGTGCGCATACCAAACTCATCTTCACCCTTGTAACGAACCGAAACGTTACAGTCGCAGCGGAAAGAGCCTTCGGCCATGTTGCCATCACAGATGCCTAAGTTGGTCACCAGTGAGTGAATCGCCTTTACATAAGCCACGGCTTCTTCAGCGCTTCGCATATCTGGCTCAGAGACGATCTCAAGTAACGGGGTGCCAGCACGGTTTAAGTCGATGCCGGTCATGCCTGCAAAGTCTTCGTGCAGTGATTTACCCGCATCTTCCTCTAGGTGAGCGCGGGTCACGCCGATGCGTTTGGTTTGACCGTTCACATCAATGTCGATGAAGCCTCTACCCACGATCGGGTAGAAGAGTTGACTGGTTTGGTAACCTTTTGGTAAGTCTGGGTAGAAATAGTTTTTCCGGTCAAAAACCGATTTCTTACCGATTTCGGCATTAATCGCTGTACCAAACATAACGGCCATGCGCAGGGCTTCTTGGTTGAAGACCGGCAAAGTGCCCGGCAGTGCTAAATCAACTGCGCAGGCTTGGGTGTTTGGCTCGGCACCAAAGGCCGTGCTAGCACCTGAAAAAATCTTTGTGTTTGTCGCAAGCTGGGCGTGGATTTCAAGCCCGATGACTGCTTCCCATTCCATTCTCTTTTACCCCTTATTGCGCTTTTGGCAAGTGTGTATGCCAATCGGTGGCTTGCTGGAACATGTGAGCCACGTTCAGCAATTTCGCTTCGGCAAAATAGTTACCGATCACCTGTAGACCGACAGGCATCCCTTGGCTAAAGCCACATGGGATCGACATGCCCGGAAGTCCGGCAAGGTTGAGGGAGAGGGTGAAGATATCTTCCGTGTACATCTCGACAGGGTCAGATGTTTTTTCGCCCAGCTTAAAGGCGGTTGTTGGTGTTGTTGGCCCCATGATTACATCGACGTCGGATAAAACGCGGACAAAGTCCTGCTGGATTAATCGGCGGATCTGTTGTGCTTTTTTGTAGTACGCATCGTAGAAACCTTCAGACAGCGCATAAGTACCGACCATGATTCGGCGCTTCACTTCGGTACCAAAGCCTTCGCCACGCGAGCGCTTGTACATATCTTCCAGGTCTTTTGGTTCATCACAACGGTGGCCGTAACGAACCCCATCAAAGCGAGACAGGTTTGAAGAAGCTTCTGATGGCGCGATGATGTAGTACGCAGGCACAGACAAAGCGGTGTTAGGCAGGCTCACTTCTTTGACGGTTGCGCCCATCGCTTCAAATTCGCGAACAGCGTTTTGGACAAGCGTCGCAATCTCAGGGTTAAGCTGCTCTGAGAAAAACTCTTTCGGAAGCCCGATTTTTAAACCCGCTAGCGGCGCATTCAAAGAGGCAGTGTAATCTTCGACAACGGCGTCTGCGCTGGTGGAGTCACGAGGGTCAAGACCGGCCATAACGTTCAGCATCAATGCGCAGTCTTCGGCGGTGTGCGCCATAGGACCACCCTGATCAAGCGATGATGCGTAAGCGATCATACCGTAACGCGAAACACGTCCGTAGGTTGGCTTAAGGCCTGTGAGGTTACAAAACGCCGAAGGTTGGCGAATCGAACCACCGGTATCGGTGCCCGTTGCGGCTGGGGTTAATCCGGCTGCAATCGCTGCTGCGGAACCGCCAGATGATCCACCTGGAACACGGTCGGTATCCCATGGGTTTTTGCATGCCCCATAGAAACTGGATTCGTTGGATGAACCCATCGCGAACTCATCCATGTTGGTTTTACCTAGGCTCACAACACCCGCGGCATTGAACTTTTCGACAACCGTAGCATCGTAGGGTGACACAAAGTTATCCAGCATTTTGGAGCCAGCACTGGTTTTGACACCCTGCGTGCAGAAAATATCTTTGTGAGCGATGGGAACGCCGGTCAATGGACCTGCATTGCCCGCTTGGCGAGTGTCGTCAGCCGCTTTAGCTTGTGCTAACGCCTGCTCATCGGTCACAGAGATGAAACTGTTGTAGTGCTTATCTTCGGCATGAATTTTGTCGAGATAAGTTTGGGTCAGCTCAACACTGCTGAACTCCCCTTGTTCAAGTCCCTTGGATAACTGGGAAAGAGTTTTATTTAGCATGAAATCAAATCCTGAAACGCTGTATCTGTTGAAATCACAGAGCCTGCTTGAATCAAAGAGAGTACTTACTCGATTACTTTTGGAACCAAGAATAGGCCGTTTTCAACGGCAGGTGAGGCCGCTTGGAGCGCCTCGCGCTGATTGGACTCAGTGATCTCGTCGGCACGAAGGCACTGAACGGCGTCCAGTGGATGTGCCAGCGGTTCAACGTCATCGGTGTTGACCGACTGCATCTGATCAACAAGACCTAAAATGTTACTTAAATCAGAGGCATAGTCCGAAACATGGGCATCATCGATGCTTAAACGCGCAAGATGCGCAATTTTTTCAACGTCGGTTTTGTTTAAAGCCATGGTGTTCTCGTAGCTGCTCAAAGGCTAAAAAGGGGTAACTTAACATATTTGTTTCTTGCCCTAAATCCCTGCCATTGCTAGAGTTACGCTTTTTCAAAATACACCGGCTACACCCTAACTCTGTAAGGTTTCCTTTCATCATGTTTAAGAAAATTCGCGGCCTGTTCTCCAGTGATCTATCGATTGACTTGGGTACCGCTAATACGCTGATTTTTGTCCGGGACAAAGATATCGTCCTGAATGAGCCCTCTGTTGTTGCCATTCGCCAGACCGGTAACCAAAAATCCGTCGCCGCTGTGGGTGCTGATGCAAAACGTATGCTGGGTCGTACTCCGGGTAACATCACTGCGATCCGCCCGATGAAAGACGGTGTTATTGCTGATTTCCATGTGACTGAAAAGATGCTCCAGTACTTTATCTCTAAAGTACACGATAACAGCTTTTTGTCACCAAGCCCTCGTGTATTGGTATGCGTACCTTGCAAATCAACGCAGGTAGAGCGTCGTGCCATTAAAGAGTCTGCTTTGGGCGCCGGTGCTCGCGAAGTGTATTTGATTGAAGAGCCAATGGCGGCTGCGATTGGTGCAGGTCTTCCGGTTGAGGAAGCCAGCGGTTCGATGGTCGTGGATATCGGTGGTGGTACCACTGAAATCGCGGTTATCTCCCTGAACGGTATTGTTTACGCCGAGTCAGTACGCGTCGGTGGTGACCGTTTTGATGAGGCGATCGTCACCTATGTGCGCCGTAACTACGGTAGCCTGATTGGTGAAGCGACGGCCGAGCGTATCAAACAAGAGATCGGTACCGCTTACCCAAGCAACGAAGTACTGGAAATTGACGTGCGTGGTCGTAACTTAGCAGAAGGTATCCCTCGCTCGTTCACTTTGAACTCAAACGAAATCCTAGAAGCCCTTCAAGAGCCTCTATCGTCGATTGTTCAGGCCGTGAAAAGTGCTTTGGAGCAATGCCCACCGGAATTGGCTTCGGATATCGCAGAGCGCGGTATCGTATTGACCGGCGGTGGCTCAATGCTGCGTAACATTGATCGCTTGATCAGTGAAGAAACCGGCCTTCCTGTAATTTTGGCAGAAGATCCACTGACCTGCGTAGCGCGCGGTGGTGGTCGAGCTCTGGAACTTCTGGATAAACACGCGTTCGAATTGCTAACGTTTGAATAAGCCTAGGTCTTTGGACCAAGGACCGTAGTGCCTATCCATGAAACCAATATTTAAAGGCGGTATTCCCCGCCTTTTTTTCCTCATATTAGTGGTCGCGTCCATCTCCTTTATGGTGATGGACAGTGGCGATTCTAAAGCCGTTGATGCTAAACGTGCTCTGTCTTTGGTGTTGACGCCCATTCAATGGTTGGTCGATTTACCGTCGCGCGTGGCTGATGATGTCTCCGATGTCTTGGTCAGTCGCAGTACTCTGGTAAAAGAAAACACTCAGCTTCGAACCAAAGTGATCCGTTTGGATCAGCAAGTGAAGCAGATGTCATCGTTAACGGCTGAGAATATTCGTCTTCGCGAACTGTTAAATGGCCGAGAGCGGATCCCCAACGAAGTCCAGCTTGCGGAGTTGATTGGTGTTAATCCCGATCCATTCCAGCACCAGGTGCTTCTGGGTAAAGGCTCGGAAGATGGCGTCTACATCGGACAGCCGGTATTGGATGCCGGTGGTGTTTTGGGGCAGGTCGTTGAAACCTCCCATTACACGTGTCGTGTTATGTTGATCACAGATGCTCGTCATGCTTTGCCTGTTGAGATCATCCGAAACGGTTTTCGCTCCATCGCCTTAGGTAAAGGTGTGATGGGCGAGTTAGAGCTTGAACATGTGCCCGATACCGCCGATGTGCGTGAAGGTGATCTTTTGGTGACCTCCGGTTTGGGTGGGCGATTTCCGTATGGGTATCCTGTTGCTCAGATTGTCAGTGTGGTGCGCGACCCAGGTCAGCCGTTTGCTATCGTAAAAGCCGTGCCATCGGCACGATTGGATAAGAGCCGCCATCTTTTGTTGGTCGAGCCGTTAGATGTCCCTGAGCGGGAACCAGTTGCTCCGGAAAGCGAAGCTCAAGTGTCGTTGGATGTTGCGAACGATGGCTGATCGACACTCAGGTGGCTTACTGATTGTTCTTGGAACGCTGATCATCGGGTTTATTCTCAGCCAGATGCCTCTGCCCGGTATGTTGGTGTGGTGGCGACCCGAATGGGTGGCCATGATTGTGATCTATTGGGTCATGGCGCTTCCGCATCGTTTTGGTATCGGCATGGCGTGGAGTTCAGGTTTAGTGCTCGATATCCTAAAAGGCAGTTTGATGGGGATGAACGCGTTGTCCCTAACCATTGTGGCCTTTATCACACTGATTCTTCATAAGCGCCTTCGTATGTACCCGCTTTGGCAACAAGCGATGATGGTGTTGGTGTTGGTGGGTATTAACCAACTGATCTTCCACTGGATTCAATCGATTGCAGGTACAACCGGCGAAAGCCTGATCTTTTTATTGCCGGCTGTTGTCAGTGCACTGCTGTGGCCTTGGGTCTTCGTGGTGCTGCGCGGCATTCGCCGTACGTTTCACGTTCAATAACTCTAGGTGCTTTCATCTTAAGTTCGGTGTTTCGGTACCTTAATGATAAGCGCTGTAAATCTAATTCATTTCGGAGTGATCAATGCCTCGTGTGATTCTTGCCTCCGCCTCCCCAAGACGAAAAGAACTGCTTAACCAGATTGGCGTTGACTGCCAAACACATCCTGTGGATATCGATGAGTCGGTTTTAGCGAATGAGTCGGCCAGTCTATACGTAGAGCGCTTAGCGCGAGAAAAAGCTCAAGCGGGCTTTGATCGGTGTGGGGATAAAGACTCTGTTGTGATCGGTTCTGATACCAGCGTTGTGGTTGACGGCGATATATTGGGTAAACCTCTGAATCAAGCCGATGCCATTCAAACCTTATTGCGTTTATCGAATCGAACTCACCAAGTAATGACTGGTATCGCCATCGCCACATCCGATGGGGTAAAGAGTCAGGTGGTGACTACCGATGTGACTTTTAAAGCGTTATCCGAAGAGGTATGCGAGCGCTATTGGGCCACTGGCGAACCTGTGGATAAAGCCGGAAGTTACGGTATTCAGGGTAAGGCAGCGGTCTTTGTCACGGGCATCTCCGGGAGCTATTCATCTGTTGTGGGTTTGCCGTTGTGTGAGACGGCGGACCTGCTGGAATCGGTAGGTGTTCATCTTTGGAGTTGAGTCCCAGGTCATAAACAGAAATAATGCAATCTGAATCAATGAAGTAGAAGGGACAGCCTGTGGCAACGAGTATTGGTGAAGAGATCCTGATCAATTTTACGCCGATGGAAACCCGCGTTGCGATTATCGAAAACGGGATGCCACAGGAGATCTATGTCGAGCGTACCGCCAAACGCGGTATTGTTGGCAACATCTATAAAGGCAAAGTGGTTCGGGTTTTACCGGGGATGCAAGCGGCCTTTGTTGAGATCGGTCTTGAGCGTGCGGCCTTTATCCATGTTGAAGATGTGTTGTCGCAGAACATGCCTGCGGAAGAGCGCTCCTCGATTACTATCTCTCAAGCGTTGCGTGAAGGGCAGTCACTCGTTGTTCAAGTCACCAAAGACCCGATTGGCACCAAGGGCGCACGCCTAACGACACACCTCTCGATCCCATCTCGCTACCTCGTGTATATGCCGGAAAGCACTCATATTGGTGTGTCCCAACGCATTGAAGATATTCAAGAGCGCGACCGTCTGCGTGCGCTATTAGTCAGCTGCCTGGATGAGGAAGAGAAAGAAGACGCCGGTTACATACTTCGTACCGTCGCCGAAGGCGCATCCGATGCTGAATTGATTGCTGATGTGAAGTTTTTGAAGCGTCTTTGGAAAGCGATCGAGCGTAAGATCGAAACCGCGACAGTCCCTTCAATCGTGTACGAAGACCTGCCCTTAAACATGCGTGCATTGCGCGACATGGCCCACAGTGGCATCGAGCGTATCCGTATAGACTCACGCGAAACCTACACCAAAGCTCAAGAGTTTACCGAGGCTTTGGTGCCGGAGATCGGTGATAAGCTCGAATATTACCCCGGCGAGCGCCCTATTTTTGATCTTTATAACGTTGAAGAGGAGATGCAGCGAGCGCTGGGCCGAAAGGTCGAGTTGAAATCAGGTGGCTATCTGATTTTTGACCAGACCGAAGCGATGACAACGGTAGACGTGAACACTGGCGCCTTTGTAGGGCACCGAAACCTTGAAGAGACCATCTTTAAAACCAACCTCGAGGCGGCTACGGCCATTGGCCGGCAGCTTAGACTTCGAAATCTAGGTGGCATCATCATCATCGACTTCATCGATATGGAGCTTGAAGAGCATCAGCGTCAGGTATTAAGAACGCTGGAGCGCATGCTGGAACGCGATCACGCCAAGTGCAAAGTCACCGGTGTATCGGAGTTAGGTTTGGTCGAGATGACGCGTAAGCGCACCCGCGAAAGCCTAGAGCACATTTTGTGTGAGCCGTGTAACCAGTGCCAAGGCCGAGGGTCGGTGAAAACCCCTGAAACCGTGTGCTATGAGATCTTTCGTGAGATCTTACGTCAGCATCGTGCGTATGACACCGAAACCTATATGGTCCTTGCCTCACAACGCGTGGTGGAATACCTCACCGATGATGCGTCGGATCATGTGGCGGAACTTGAAGCCTTTATTAATAAGGCGATTCGCTTCCAAATTGAACCGCTCTACAGCCCAGAGCAGTTTGACGTCGTTTTGCGTTAATCACCGGAAGGTTACAAGGACGTGGCTCGCTTTAAACGGATCTTAACACGCACGCTTTGGGCGCTCGGTTGGAGTGCGCTTACCCTGTTGGTATTGGTGCGTGTGGGCTGGTATCAAGTGTCCAACCTTGAGCCTGGTTGGCGACCACTTATTGAAAATCGATTGGGTGGAACGCTCAAGCTGGATGGCTTATCCACAAGGTGGCACGGCGCGATGCCGATCATCGAATTTGATCGATTGGTGTGGCAAAGCGAAACAGCATCGCTCCAAGCAATACATCTGGATGCGTCCTTATTTGAGCTGGATTTGATCACGTCGCTTCGTGACTTGGCTCCACGGTTTCAACGCCTAGAGAGCGAGCGCATTGCGGTATCGGTGCAGCAAGGCCGCGCTTTTCCAGAAAATGCCTCATCCGGTGATGGTCTCTCTTCGCCGCTGTCCCTTGAGCCGCTCTTTCAGGTATTGCATCACCCAAAGCATGTTCGTATTGGGTCCATTGAGGCAAGCTTTACAGATCAGTCTGATCGTACCTATCAGTTTTTAACTCGAGCGCTTTCGTGGAATAACACCGCGGCAAAGCATGTTAGCCACATAGATGGGTATATAACTTTTCCTGATCAATCCCAATCGGACGTAAGCCTTTCGCTGGATGGGCAGTTTGAGCACGCGGCGTTCACGGTGTTTGCTAAGCTGAATCGCTTAAAAGTTGCGCCTGAGCCATTCGTTTCGCTGTTGAATGTTCCGGATGGGCAAACACCTGAGGCGAATGTGTCTCTTTGGTTGACCCAAGTTGAAAAGGGAGAGATCAAGCTCGATACTCAGATACAGATGAGCGCGGGTGATACGCCGTTATTGAGTGCCTCTTTGCAAGGCTTTTGGCTTCAGAGCGAAATCGATGCTCTGTTGTACGATGGGCGGCTAACGCCTAAAGGTGCCACTGCGCCGATTACGCTACCAACGACACAGCTAGCCCTTGAGGTAACACGCGCATTTCCGTTACTGAGTCTGTCTATGGATCATTTGGACCTCTCGGTTGTCAGTCAGTCCATCTTGTCCCTGCCAAATCTTCCTGAAGATGCGCATAAAGCCCTCTCGATGTTGGACCCTTCGGGTACCATCCATAACCTAGTGGTTCGCTGGCCAGAAGGTGCAAAAGCGCTCGCTTTTGAGGCGTCGGGCGACTTAGACAATGTTGCGTTGGATGAGTACTTTGGCTCGCCAGTGGTCTCTGGCGTGAACGGCCGACTGACCCTCACTAAGGATCATGGTGCGGTTGATTTGATCACAGAAGATTTCTCGATGGGCTTCCCAGGCCTTTTTGAGAACAGCTGGGGCTTTCAGAAAGCACAGGGTAAGGTGTATTGGAGCATTGACCGCTTACCGGGAATGGATCAGCCTGTGGTTACAGTAAACAGCGGGCTTCTTAAAATCTCCGATGACAACGTGAAAGCTCAAGGGCGTTTCCGTTTATTTGTGCCGGTGGAGCGGGCCTACCAAAGTGACCTGACCTTAATGATCGGTATGGATCATGGGGATGGCGTGCTCGCCAGTGATTTTGTGCCGCCCAAAGAGGCCGGTGAAGAGTTACACGCGTGGCTTAAAAAAGCGGTTAAGGGCGGAGTGGTTCGCTCGGGTCAGTTGTTGTTGCGTGTGGATACGCGCTCCTTGGAAGACCGAAGCCCACCGACGGTCCAGTTATATTTGGATGTCGATAAAGGCCAGCTGCACTTCTTGGAGGGATGGCCGGATGTCAACGATGCCCGTTTGACCCTGTGGCTGGATCAAGAAGGCCTACGCATCAATGCCCCTAAAGCGCGACTGCTCGATAGCGATGGAAGGGTAGAGGTCAGTGCTGATGCGCAGTTTACTCAGTTGAATGTTCATACTTCGCTGTCGGGTGTGGCAAGCAATATTCAGAAAATCTTAGAAACTCCTCAAATTCAATCCGAAATTGGCGATGGCCTTAACCAGTGGCGTCTGAAAGGTAAGCACGCCACGGATGTGAAGGTTGTCGTTAACCTTCGGGATGCCAATAAGCTGCCAAAGGTGAATGTCAGTTCGGCACTGACAAACGCGAACTTTAGCGATGTGACAGGTTCGTTGGTGTTTGATCGGATCAATGGTCAGCTTGCCTTCTCGACGGAGAAGGGGCTTTCGGCGGATCAAATATCGGGTCGTTTTCTTGGCAATTTGCTGAAAGGGCAGATTCGAACGGTCAAAGCGACCAGCGAGCAGCCGACCCTCACTCGTGTCTCCATGAGTGGCCCGATGGAGATTGAGGCGCTTCGAAAATGGAGCGGCTATGACTTTTTATCGGGTGCTGAGGGTAAAGCGCAAGTCAATGGCCGTATGGATATCTGCTCAGGCTCGCCTGAGTGTAACAAGCTGGTGGTCTCTTCAAACTTAAAAGGGGTGGCTTTGAACCTCCCGGCCCCATGGGGTAAGCAGGCGGACACCGAGGGGAAGATGGAGTTGGTCGCTCAGCTTGGTATTGAAGACCCGGTGTGGCGTTTTAATCTTAATGATCAGATTCGCGGTGTGATCAAGCAGCTTGGACCATCACAAGCGATCAAG
Organism: Neptunomonas sp. ABH4_499; assembly: GCF_056160565.1. Classification (NCBI taxonomy): domain Bacteria; kingdom Pseudomonadati; phylum Pseudomonadota; class Gammaproteobacteria; order Oceanospirillales; family Oceanospirillaceae; genus Neptunomonas; species Neptunomonas sp. ABH4_499. The sequence goes on from NZ_JBSWXK010000006.1 coordinate 106,011, forward strand.
GTGAATTTAAACGGCAAAAGACCGGTAGAGAGCAAAACGCCCGGGGTTCAAGTTGAGGGTGAGATTGCCCAGTTGGATGTCGATCCCCTGATTGGCTGGCTTGATAACAGCGGTTGGTTAGGTGATGAAGAAAACTCAGCGGCAAGCCAGGATAAGGTGGCCGACGCCTCACAAGGCAATGAAGCGAATCCGGACCTCCCGGTTAATGTAACCTTATCCGCCGATCAAATCGTCTGGGGGGACTTTGCGCTTAAGCATGTGGATCTGGTCTTTAACCAAAAGTCCGGAAAAACCACCTTAGGCCTAATGAGCCCGATGGTTACAGGGCAGGTTCGCTGGCCTGAAACGCAGGATGGGGCGTATCAGGTAAAATTGAATCAACTTAGGGTCAGTGAGCAAACGGCATCGGATGCACCAAAGCAGAACGAAGCGGACAGCACGGCCGCGGCTGCTCTAGATACCGCAACTTGGCCAAAAGTGAATCTGATCATTGATTCGTTGACGGTTGGGGATAAAACCTTTGGCGCGTGGCGAGCCAACCTTTCGCCGAATGCTCAAGGGTTTGAAATTAATGACATTGAAGGACGCCTTGCGGATTTGGTCATCAATGGGCGTGCGGGTTGGCAGGCCAATCAAGCGCAAGGGGCAAACTCTTATCTGACGTTAAATGCAGATGGCCGATACTTAGGCAAAGCCATGAAACAACTGGGTTACGGTGGGGTACTTGAGTCGGAACAAACTCGTATTATGGGGCGTTTTAATTGGCCGGGTTATTTGTGGGATTTTAAATCCGGTGTGTTATCCGGTCAGTTTGATTTTGATCTGCAAAACGGTCGTCTGATTGAAAGCGGCAACACCGCCAACGTGTTGCGTATTTTTGGTATTTTGAATCTGAATACGATCGCTCGCCGATTACGTTTAAACTTTAATGATCTGGTTGAAAAGGGTGTGGCGTTCGATCAGCTAACAGCGCGTTTTGCGCTGAATAACGGCGTTGCTTCGACTCGGGAGCCGTTGACCCTCAAAGGCCCTTCTGCGGATATTACCTTGATGGGGGATATCAACTTAAAAGAGCAGTCGATCGATAGTCAGATGGATGTGGTGTTGCCGTTGACGGGCAATCTGCCTATCGCAGCCTTACTGCTGGGTGCTCCTCAAGTTGCCGGCGCCGTGTTCATCATTGATAAACTGATCGGCGATAAACTTGAGAAGGTAACAACGCTGCGTTATGAGTTGAAAGGCCCGTTAGACGAGCCTGAAATCAACGTATTGAAAGGTCAGCAAGAGAAAGCGCCAGACCCTTTAAACGATCTTTAAAGTTTGCTTTCTTCGAGGGAACGCAAATATTTAAACAGTTTGCGTGCAGAGGCGGGCGGTTTGTTTTGTTGCGTTTCGCGTTGGGCGTTGCGGATCAGCTGACGCAAATGTTGAATATCCACTTCTGGGTACTCGTTCATCAACAGATCAAACATACCAGGCTCATCGGCCAACAGGCGGTCACGCCATTTTTCCAGCTTGTGGAAAACTTGGTTATGCACATCGGACGTTGTATCGAAACGATCCAACATGTTTTGAATCGCTTCCCCATCTTCGTGACGCATCAGTTTGCCAATGTACTGCATCTGACGTTTAAGGGCATTACGCGACGTTAAACGTTTTGCTTCGGTGATGGCGGCGAGAAGCGTTTCATCAATGGGCATTTTATTGAGCTGGTCGGGTTTTAGGTCGATCAGCTTCTTACCCAAATCCTGCAGTGCTTCAACCTCACGTTTGCGTTGTGAGCGACTGACGTAACCGTCGTCCTCTTCTTCTTCACGAGGCAGATCATCAAACAGGTTGTCATTCATAGGTCGTTATCCGTAGAAATAGGTCGCAAGCCCAAGGAACGCAAAAAAGCCCACAACATCGGTGATGGTTGTCAGCAGTACGCTACCAGCCAAGGCTGGATCGATGCCCCAAGCTTTCAAAATCAAAGGCAGTAGGGTACCTGCGAGTGCCCCGGCAATCAAATTAATCACGATCGCAAGGCCAATAATAAGACCGATGGTCTGATCCTGGAACCACAGCACCGATACTGCCGCGACAATGATCGCCCAAAGCAGGCCGTTCAGCATCCCTACCAAGAGCTCACGGTTCAGCAGCCAAGCCGCATTGGAGCGCTCAACGTGCCCTAAGGCCTGGCCACGTATGACCAGTGTGAGCGTTTGGCTACCGGCAATACCCCCCATGGAGGCAACAATGGGCATTAATACGGCTAAAGCGACCACCTTGTCGATGGTGTCTTGAAAAATACCGATGACGGTGGAGGCAAGCAGAGCTGTAATCAAATTGATGCCCAACCAGACTGCGCGACGGCGTGTGGTTTTCATCAATGGCGCAAACGTGTCTTCGTCTTCATCCAGACCCGCCATGCTCATCAAGGAGTGGTCGGCATCTTCACGGATAACGTCGACCACGTCATCGATGGTGATACGCCCAAGCAGTTTGCCTTCTTTGTTTACGACAGGTGCCGATACAAGGTCATGCTTTTCAAACAAGGAGGCTACCTCGTCATCGGGCATATCGGCCGGAATCGGTGTGACATCCGTGACCATGATTTCGCGGATCATCATATCCGGGTCCGAAACCAATAAGCGCGTCAGTGGTAAGGTGCCAATGTAAGAGTTTTTCTTCCGGCTGACGACAAATAGGCTGTCGGTCATCTCCGGAATTTCGTTGTGACGACGTATGTATCGAAGGCAGGTCTCAACCGAAATATCTGGACGAATGGTCACCGTATCGGTGTTCATCAAGCCGCCGGCAGTATCTTCAGGGTACGAGAGGATCTCTTCAAGGCGCGAGCGGTTTTGCTCGTCCATGACTTGCAGCAGCTCGCGGGTGATGCGATCGGGCAGTTGTTGCAGTACGTCGGCAACATCGTCCGTATCCAGTGTTTCTGTAATCGCCAGCAGGCGATCGGCATCCATCGTACTTAGAATGTCGGCTTGGATGTCATCGCTTAAGTACTGAAGCACCTTACCTTCGTTTTCGGGGTGGATAAGGTTCCAGAGGATTTGGCGCTCTTTGGGCGGCGATTTCTCGAGTAAGTGCGCGACCTCTACAGGACGCATCGAGTTATTCAGCGTAAAACGAACCTGCTGAAAAGCACCGGATTCCAGAGCCGAAGAAAGCGTTGAGTGAGCTGAGTTGTCTTCACGGGTCGTCATAGAAGCGTGGTACCTCAGAACAGGCGACACAAAGCCGCGTAAATAGGGCGCTGATGAATATGGCGGCTAGTATAGCGAAAAGTAATGACCGGTAAAGCGTCAATCAGGCAGGTGTTGCATGATTGAAACGAAGTCACTCTTCCTCATCAAATCGGTTATTAATCAGGGATTCAATGGCGCTCATCGCCTCACCCTGATCGTCACCAGAGATGCGCACCGTTAACTCGGTGCCCTTGCTGGCGGCCAGCATCATCACAGACATAATGCTTTTGCCATCGACCTCACGACCATCTTTAATCAGGTACACATCCGACGAAAAGCGCGTTGTGGTACCGATCAGTTTTGCTGCCGCGCGGGCGTGCAGTCCCAACTTGTTGATGATTGTGATGTTCTTTTCCAGCATCTCTTTATTATTTCCGGAATTAATGGGTGTTTTTCGATGTGCTTAGCTCGCGATGGCGAACGTTTACATTGTCGTTAGAGTGCACAAAGTGTGCAGTTAATCGCTCGGCTAAATAAACAGAGCGGTGCTGTCCACCGGTACAACCAATGCCTACGGTGACGTAGCTTCGGTTGTTGTCTGCAAAGTGGGGCAGCCAACGTTCCATGTAGCTTTTGATATCCTCAAACATGGACTCTACCAAGGCATCGCCTTCTAAAAAGTCGATGACCGATTGATCCAGGCCGGAGTAGCGGCGCAGCTCCGATACCCAGTAAGGATTAGGTAATACCCTGACATCAAACACCATGTCAACATCCATCGGTACACCGTGCTTAAATCCGAACGATTCAAACTGCAGTGAGAGCGCTTGGGTTTTTCGATCGGCTATGCGCAGTTTGATCAGATCACGCAGGTCATACAGTGACATATGCGATGTATCGATTTTGAGATCCGCGATCTCTGCGATGGGCTCTAGAAGCGCTTCTTCGTATTCAATGGCCTCGGACAGGCCGCGATTCTTGGTCGACATAGGGTGGCGTCGACGGGTCGAGCTGTAGCGTTTGATCAGCGTCTCTTGCGCGCAACCAATGAACAGAAGTTCGGCTTGGATGTTGGAGCGCGATTTGAAGTCTTGCCAAATCTCCGGCAGCTTTTCGAGGTTGCTGGTCAGATTTCGAGCGTCCACGCACACTGCGATCTTTTTCATTGTCGCCTCCTCTTCGAGGTGGCGAATCAAATCAGGGATCAGTAGTGCAGGTAGATTATCAATGCAATAAAAACCGATGTCTTCAAGAGCCTGAAGGGCAGAACTCTTACCCGATCCTGATAGGCCGCTGATGATCACCAGTTTCATGCTTTAGGTTCCAAATACAGTTTGAGCGATGCGCAGTAAATCTTCGTCGGACTGCGCGCTTCTAAGTTGGGCTCGGCAGCTTTCTTGGCTGAAGGATTCGGCCAGTTTGGCCAAGGTGTCTAGGTGTTCGTCACACGCCTCTTCAGGGACCAGTAAAAAGAACAACAGGTCGACGGGGCGTTGGTCGATGGCGTCAAAATCGATGGGTTCGCTTAGGGTAAATAAAGCCCCCATAGCGGTATCGATTCCGGCAAGACGGCAGTGGGGAATGGCAACGCCCTCCCCAATACCGGTACTGCCCAATCTCTCTCGTCCGATGAGTCCAGTGAATACAGCATCCTGATCAACCTCTTCACCGGCTGATTCTGCAATCAACTTGCTGGCGGTTTCTAATACGCGCTTTTTGCTAATGCCTTCTACGGCGTGAAGCGTTCTTGAAGGTGAAAGCAATGAGAGTATGGGCATAAGTGATGTAACGCCTTACTTATTTGTGGCTCTTGAGTTTTTCTTTGTGCTTAATGATTTGGCGGTCCAGTTTGTCGGTTACCGCATCAATCGCTGCATACATATCTGTGTGTTCGCTCGTTGCAAAGACTTCGCCGCCTGCGATGTGCATGCCAGCTTCTGCTATTTGACGTTGCTTATCAACACTCAGGGTCACTTGGACATTGGTGATGTTATCAAAATGCCTTTCCAGTTTATCAAACTTGGTGTGGACATATTCGGTCAGTGCATCTGTCAGTTCTAAGTGGTGACCTGTGATATTGATCTGCATACATGTCTCCTTAGACGATTGTTCGTCGTAGTGAGTCGTTATTAAACCAGACGCTTTCTTTCGTTAGAAGGGGCGATGCCCATCGCTTCGCGATATTTGGCAATCGTTCTTCGAGCGACCTGGATTCCCTCTGCATCAAGTAATTGAGCAATTTTACTGTCACTTAAAGGTTTAGCAGGATTTTCGGCCGCTATCAGTTTTTTTATCACGGCGCGAATGGCGGTTGACGATGCAGCACCACCATCATTGGTGCTGACATGGCTTGAGAAGAAGTACTTCAACTCAAAGATACCCCTTGGGGTATGCATGTATTTTTGGGTGGTCACACGCGATATCGTGGACTCGTGCATTTCGACTGCTTCGGCAATGTCATGCAACACCATTGGCTTCATGGCCTCCTCGCCGTACTCCAGAAAATCCGACTGCCTTTCAACAATCTGACTCGCAACTTTGAGTAGGGTTTCATTTCGGCTCATTAAACTCTTGATAAACCAACGTGCTTCTTGCAAGTGATTCTTCAAGTAGGTGTTATCAGCACTGGAGTCAGCTCGGCGGATGAGGTCGGCATACTGAGTGTTGATTCGAAGGCTAGGCGATGCATCGGAATTGAGTCGGGCTATCCACACGCCTTTGACTTTTTCAACGAATACATCGGGGATAACGTACTCCGCCTGGCTGGAAGAGATCATCGCGCCAGGTTGCGGGTTCAGCGATTGAATCAAAAGAATCATCGCTTGTAACTGTGGCTCTTTGACGCGCAGCTTACGCATCAGCTGTTTGTAATCGCGACTACCCAGCAAATGGATGTGATTCAGGCACAGCTGGAGCGTCTGCTCAAACAGCGGCGGTTTTTCTGGTAACTGCTTAAGCTGGATGGCTAAACACTCACCCAAGTCTCGGGCACCGACACCGGGTGGATCAAACTGCTGAATGCGGTGCAATACCGCTTCGATCTCTTCAATTTCGGTGTCTTGGAACTGCTCGGGTTCTTGCCGTTTGAAATCCTCAAGGAGCTCTTCGGTTGTGGTGCGAAGGTAGCCCTCAGGGTCGATCGCATCGATGATCGCCTCAGCAACCATTCGGTCTTCTAAGCTCATACGGGTTAGGTTGAGCTGCCAATGAAGATGATCTTGCAGGGTTTCTTCGGCCGTGTCGTTGGACTCCATAAAGTCATCGTCGTCACGGTGGGTGGTACTGCCTGAGCTGCTGGACGCGGTCTGGAAGGTGTCGTCCCAACTGGAGTCGGTTGAGAGCTCCGCTGGAATATCATCGTTCCATTGATCATCGACAGAGGCCGTATCAGCCATCTCGGCTGAGTCATTGCGCTCTTGTTGAGTCTCGCTGGCTTGAGCGGTGTAGTCTTCTTGTGAGTAATCGTCGGACTCAGCGCGCTCGTTATTGTCGTTGCCGGCCGAGTTGGAGTCTAACTCATCTCCCTCTTCATTGGTCTCCAGCATCGGGTTGCTTTCAAGCGCCGACTGAATCTCTTGCTGAAGGTCCAATGTTGATAACTGCAATAAGCGAATCGCCTGTTGCAGTTGTGGGGTCATGGTCAGGTGCTGACCCATTTTGAGTTGTAATGACTGCTTCATAAACTCCGCATCTACTCCAATAACACAGGTCGGTCAATTACAGCCGGAAGGACTCGCCAAGATAGGCGGCTTTCACTTGCTCATTGGCTAAAATATCAGCCGGTGCGCCTTCGGCTAGAATGACACCTTCACTGACGATATACGCTTTTTCACAAATGTCTAACGTTTCACGTACGTTATGGTCAGTGATTAACACCCCAATACCTCGTGATTGTAGGTGCTTTACGGTCTCTTTAATATCGTTGACCGAGATCGGATCGACGCCAGCAAAGGGCTCATCCAATAGAATGAATTTAGGTTCGGACGCGAGTGCCCTTGCGATCTCAACACGACGGCGTTCGCCGCCGGATAGGCTCATGCCTAGGCTGTCGCGGATGTGCGTAATGTGGAACTCTTGTAACAGGTTTTCAAGAGTGGCTTTACGATCACTTGGGGACAGATCTTTTCTAAGCTCAAGAATCGACATCAGGTTGTCTTCGACACTCAGCTTTCGAAAGATCGACGCCTCTTGCGGCAGATACCCAATACCTTGACGAGCACGATCGTGCATGGCGAAGGCCGTAATGTCTTGATCATTGATGAAGATCTGGCCTTTGTCGGCTTTAACCAAGCCAACAATCATGTAAAAACAGGTGGTTTTACCGGCGCCGTTTGGGCCCAGTAAACCGACGATCTCGCCGGCTTTGACCGTCATTGATACGTCACGTACCACGTGGCGTTTTTTGTACGACTTCGCCAAATGGGTGGCTTTTAACTCAAGTGACATAATGCTCAGTTGCCGTTCGGTTGAATAATCATCTGAACACGCTGACCTGAGTCTTTGCCGCCGTAAGCGTTCACACGTGCTTTGTCCATCTGGTATACGATTCGCTCGCCGCTGAACTGGTTTTTCTCCTGCTCAACTTTTGCGTTTCCAGATAGAGTGATGGTTTGTTTTTTCACTAGGTATTCAAGTGAATTACCATAGGCATCTGTAATGGCCTGATTGGCCGCTGCCTGCTGGCTGAATTTGGCCGGAGAGCCTGTAGCCACAATACGATCAACGGCGCGGTCTTTTTGGTAAAGACTGACTTTAGCGGCGCGGATCTTCATAGTGCCTTGAGTAATAGACACATTACCCGTGTAAGTCGTCACACCGGCTTTCTCGTCAATTTGCGCCGAATCAGCCGAAATGTGAATCGGTTGCTTACGGTCTTCTGGAAGCGCATTAACCATACTGGATGCGGTTAAAAGTGCGGCGCTCAACCAAACTTTCCAATTAAGGGTCGACATAAAAAGTCCCTTCAACGTCAGTGCTCAGCTCTGAAGTGTGTGAGTTCAGATCGACAGAGATGCCTTTCGCGCTGACCGTCCAATCAGAATTGATAATCCGAACCGTCGAGTCGGAAGTGACCATCGACGTTTCCGGTGTGTAAATTAGCCGATCCGTCTCGATGCGAGAGGGGGAGTCGGAGTTGGGATTATGCGTGAGCACTACCTCTTCATCAAGCGTCAACTGCGTCTGCCCGTCAAAGAGTGTGCCAACTTTGCTTTTTAATGTGTATGTTTGCAGCTGATCTGTGACACCTTGAACGGATGGGCGTCTCAGCAGCGAGCGCTTATCGCTTGGGAAATGCTCCCATTTTTCCACGTTGAGTTCGGTGCTCAGGGTGCCCGATTCGTTAAAGCGCTTCACGTTAGCGTTCGACAAATAGTAATCGGCTCCCGCATCAAGCGGTGAGTCTTGGCTTGTTGGCTCGTTGTTTTGTTCCGGATTGATGATCCAATAAGCAAACAACGGAACCAATAGCACGACGGCTGTGGCCAGTCGAACACCGCTACGACTCAGGATCATGCACGAAAGTCCTGATACACGGATTCTAGAGCGCCTTTGGCCTCTAAAATGACTTCACAAAACTCGCGAGCCGCGCCGTAGCCGCCGGTGCGTTGTGTGATCCAATCCGCATCAGAGCGCACAACTGGATGGCCGTTAGGCACAGATGCACCGAAGGCAACGGCGTTGATTGCGGATAAATCCGGTAAGTCATCACCGATGTACGCTGTGGTCTCTAACGAGTGTTCAGTATTCGAAAGTAACTCGTTTAAGGCCGTTAGTTTATCGTCACGGCCTTGGAAGAGGTGATCCACGCCGAGTGCTTTGGCCCGTTGAATCACCTGCGGTGATTGGCGGCCTGTGATGATGGCAATCTCAACGCCCGCTTTTTGCAGCAGCTTAAAGCCAAGACCATCCAATGTGTTGAACATCTTGACCTCTTGGCCGTCGGGTAAGAAGTACAGGCTGCCGTCGGTTAGGATGCCGTCGACATCAAACACGGCCAGGGTGATGTTTTTAGCGCGTTTGCGAAGCTCACCTGATTCGATAAAGTGAAATTTCATTAGATGACCCCCGCTTTTAGCATGTCGTGCATGTTAAGAGCACCGACCGGTTTTTGATCGTTATCGCAGATGATCAACGCATTGATCTTTTTATCCTGCATAACTTTAAGTGCTTCTGCTGCTAGCATCTCTTCGGATACGGTGGTTGATTGGCGTGTCATGACCTGCTCGATGGCGGTGCTTGCCAAATCTAAGTTCTGATCCAACGTACGACGAAGGTCACCGTCGGTGAAAATGCCTGCCAGCTGACCTTCTTGGTTGACCACGGTGGTCATCCCCAAGCGTTTGTTGGTCACTTCTAGAAGGGCCTCTTTAATCGACGTACCCAGCGCAACGACAGGTACTTCTTGCTCGGCGTGCATGATGTTTTTGACTTTCAGCAGCAGTTTGCGACCTAAGCTTCCACCCGGGTGCGAGAACGCGAAATCTTCAGCGCTGAAACCTTTGGCTTCCAAAAGAGCAATCGCCAACGCATCACCTAACACCAGTTGTGCTGTGGTGCTGGAGGTCGGTGCTAAGTTCAGAGGGCAGGCTTCTTTTTCAACGCCGATGTGCAAGTTAGCATCAGCCTCTTGCGATAAGGTCGAGTTTTGGTTGCCTGTGATGCTGATCAAGGGGGCGCCCATACGCTTGATCAAAGGCAGGATCGTTACAATCTCGGACGTTTCGCCTGAGTTTGATAGCGCGATAATGACATCATCTTTTGTGAACATCCCCATATCGCCGTGGCTCGCTTCACCTGGGTGTACAAAAAAGGCCGGTGTGCCGGTGCTGGCCAAGGTGGCTGCGATTTTACGGCCGATGTGACCTGATTTACCCATGCCGGTTACAACGATGCGGCCTTTACAGCCCATCATCAACTCGCAGGCTTGATCGAAGGATTGATCTAAATGGGAGATCAGCTCAAGAATGGCCTCCGCTTCCAGTTGGATGGTACGAATGCCGGATTCACGAAAAGATTTAGTCTGATCCATAGAGCTCTCTGAAACTGTGACTGGGGCTATGCCCGTTTAAAAACGATGCGGGGATCATAGCATGATCCCCGTGTGACCTCGAAACAGCGTGTTCGTTTCGAAGGTGTGTGCCGTTAGGCCGCGCTTAAGTACAGGATGTATAAGTAGCCCGCGTAACCCGCGAACAAGGCGCCGCCTTCAATGCGAGATATGCGAGGTGGCTTTTGAATTAAGCAGAAGGCCAGCAAGGCAAGGGTGGCGATCAACATCGCTACGTAGTCGCGACTAAAGGCTTCTGGGTCGATGGTGATCGTTTGAACAAAGCCAGGGATGGCCATCACCGCGCCCAAGTTGAAAATGTTGGAACCCACGATGTTACCAAGGGCAATGTCGTGGTGGTTTTTCAAGGCACTTGCTACGGTTGCTGCAAGTTCTGGCAGACTGGTGCCTATGGCAACGATGGTTAGGCCGATGACCAGCTCAGATACGCCCAGTTGTGTGGCCACTTCAACCGCACCCCAAACAAGAAGACGGGAGCTTGCGACCAATACCGCAAGGCCAACAATCAACCAAAAAATGGCTTTGCCGGTGCTGAAGTTTGGGATCTCCTCATCATCGCTGACAGCGTCGCCATCGCCTGGGAATTTGGCAAACATATAAAGACAGACGAGTAGGCCTGCCAGCAGTAAAATACCGTCCAGCATGCTGAGCTGGCGGTCGTACAGCGTTGCGCCGGCCAACAAGGTGATACCGATCAAAAGAGGGATCTCTTTTTTCAGAACACCGGACTTGACCGGAAGCGGAGCAATGATGGCGGTGATACCCAGCACCAAGGCAATGTTTGCGATGTTAGAGCCAACCGCGTTACCTACAGCCAAGTCACCTGAATCAGTGATGGAGGCCATGAAGGAGACCAGCATTTCCGGTGCCGATGTGCCAAACGAGACGATCGTTAAGCCGATCAACAGTGGCGACATACCAAAGTTCTTTGCGGACGCTGCTGCGCCTTCAACGAAGCGGTCGGCGCTCCACACCAAAAGAACGAGTCCACCTAGGATGGCTAATATTGGATACAGCATATAATGCGCTTGCCCCGAAATAATTAAAGGATGCGGCGTATTAAAACAGAACCATTTTGCGAAGCAAGTGCCTAACATACATTCACGTTTGAATGTGCAGGTGGTATATTTGCCCGTTGTTTCTTGCCGTTCAGATTCAGTTCGGATTTTCTTAAGGCAGAGGATAAGCCCGATACATGTCAATTGATTCAGCGGATGTGTGCACCATTCGCATCAGTGATTTACATTTCTACCGAGGTCAGCGCGCTATCTTTGATGGTGTCAGCATGGAGATCCCAAAGGGCAAGATTACCGCCATCATGGGGCCATCCGGTACCGGTAAAACCACGTTACTTAAACTGATCGGCGGACAGCTTAGCCCTCATAAGGGCACGATTACCGTAAACGATCAAAATGTTCATGCCCTAAGCCGCGACGATCTGTTCTTACTGCGTGAGCGCATGGGGATGTTGTTTCAAAGTGGCGCGCTGTTCACCGACATGAGCGTGTTTGAAAACGTGGCCTTTCCCATTCGGGTGCATACCGATTTGCCGGATGACATGGTTCAGGATGTAGTCATGCTGAAGCTGAATGCCGTTGGGCTTCGTGGTGCACATGATTTGATGCCAAGCGAGTTGTCGGGCGGTATGGCCCGTCGTGTAGCGTTAGCGCGAGCCATTGCGCTGGACCCCGATATCGTCATGTATGACGAGCCATTCGCAGGGCAAGACCCGATTGCCATGGGCGTCTTGGTGAACCTGATCTCTAAAATCAACAAAGCGCTTGGACACACAAGTGTGATTGTTTCGCATGATATTCAGGAAACCTTGAGCATCGCGGATCACATCGTGATTTTATCGGGCGGAAAAGTGATTTCTACGGGCAGTCCTGAATCTCTTAAAGCGAATAATGATCCGCAAGTGGCTCAGTTTATCCATGGCCAGCCAGATGGTCCTGTTCCTTTCCATTTTCCGGGCGAATCGCTAGAAGCGGCACTGGGTCTTAATGCTCGGGAGAAAACCGCGTGAGTGTGATGTCAAAATTGTTGGATTGGGTAGCGGGCATCGGACGGGGTGGCCTCAACCGAGTTGCTGCCGTAGGGCGTTCGGGACAAATTTTGGCACAAGCATTAATTGCTAAGCCTGCGCCCTTTACGATGTTCCCCTTGTTAGTAAAGCAGCTCTATTTTGTGGGCGTGCTGTCCCTGCTGATCATCGTCGTATCGGGCTTGTTTATCGGTATGGTGCTTGGTCTTCAGGGTTACACCATTTTGGTGGATTATGGCTCTGAACAGGCGGTCGGCCAAATGGTGGCATTGAGCTTAGTGCGCGAGTTGGCGCCTGTGGTGACAGCGCTTTTGTTTGCAGGACGTGCAGGTTCCGCGCTGACCGCCGAAATCGGTTTGATGAAAGCCACCGAGCAGCTAACCAGCCTCGAAATGATCGGCGTGGATCCGCTTCGCCGGGTTGTGGCACCTCGCCTATGGGCCGGCTTTATTTCAATGCCTTTATTGTCCATGGTGTTTGCCATGGTCGGCATCTGGGGCGGCGCGCTGGTCAGCGTTGAATGGTTGGGCATTTTTGAAGGGTCGTTTTGGGCCAACATGCAAAACGCCGTTAGCTTTCAAGATGACATTGTAAACGGTTTGATCAAAGCCGTTGTTTTCGGTATCGCCGTGACTTGGATCGCGGTTTACCAAGGATACGACTGTGTCCCAACTTCTGAGGGGATCAGTCAAGCGACGACTCGAACCGTTGTGTATGGCTCTTTAGCTGTACTTGGAATGGACTTTATTTTAACCGCATTGATGTTTGGAGATTTCTAACAATGCGCACTCGTTGGATCGAAATCAGTGTAGGCTTCTTTATCATTATCGGTGCTTTGGCCATTATCGGGTTGGCATTGAAGGTCAGTGGTTTGAACCTGAATGATACAAAAGACAACTACACGGTTTATGCCCGTTTTGAAAACATTGGTGGGCTCACCCCGCGCTCGAAAGTGACTCTTTCGGGTGTTCAGGTGGGGGAAGTCGATAGCATCACCATTGATAAAAAACGCTTAGTTGCACTGGTAGCACTAAAAATTCGTACAGATGTTGATTATCTTTCTAAAGATACATCAGCGCAGATTTTGACCTCAGGTCTTTTAGGGGAGCAATACATCGGGCTATCGGTCGGGTTTGAGTCCGACAACCTCAAAGAGGGCGATACGATTGCCGATACGCAGTCAGCGATGGTGCTTGAAGACCTGATCGGTAAATTCCTGTTTAACAAAGTCAGTGAGTAAGGAGAACCTCTCACAATGAAACAGTTGTTGAAAAAGAGCGCAGCGGTCATGCTAATGGCATGGTCTGCGGTCTCGTTTGCTTCGTGGGAAAGCGCCAGTACGGCGGTGGATCAATCCATTAAGGAGATGCTGGAGGTCGTTAACGGCTATAAAGCGCAAGCGACGCCGGATGAAGGTGCGCTGATTACTGATCTGGATAAGATCGTTGATCGCGATGTGGATTTTCGTTACATCTCAGCTTGGGTGATGGGAAAATATTACCGTCAAGCGTCGGATGATCAAAAAGAGCGCTTTGCTCAAGTGTTTAAGCACACGCTGATCAAGACGTACGCTAAGTCCATGTTGGAGTTTGATATCAAAACCTACAACATTATGGCGCCGACCAGCGAAAGTCCTGAAGCGGATAAGCAGATCGTTACCGTTGATGTTACTGCCGAAAATGGCCAAACCTACTCTTTGGTTAATTATGTGGTCAACAGCGAAGATCATTGGAAATTGGTTAACGTGATCATGAATGGCATCAACTTTCGCATCACCTTCAAAAACCAATTCGCTGATCTGATGCAGCGCAACGGCTATGACCTCGATAAAGTGATCAGTGCGTGGGAAACCCAAATTAAACCGCCTTCGACACAAGGTGAGTGATCTTTCGTCATGGCTAAATCAACCGTGCAATATGCCTCTTTTGAGAATGAGCAGGTCTCCTTAAAGGGTGATCTGCTGTTCTCGAACATCAAAGAGGCTCGGGCTGAGCTTGAACGTGAGCTCCTTACGCTGTTCAAAGTCTCTGATACGCCTATTACCATCTCGTTGAAGACGGTTAAGCGCGTGGATAGCTCTGCATTATCGCTGTGTTTGTGTGCCCTTCGCTTGGCAAAGCAGCATCAAAAATCCGTTCGCTTTATTGATCATCCCAGTGAATTGATGGCGATCGCCGATCTTGTGGGTGTAACAAATACACTCAGTTGATACAGGGCGGCGATCACGCCGCTGTTTTTTTCGCCTTTTGCACCAGTTTTCGGTATCATTCCGCCCCTGATTTTGTAAATTTCTAACGATTGGAGTCCCTGTCATGCACGCTGATGAAGTAAAGCAGATCATTGAATCACACCTAGACGGTGCTGAGGTGATTACCGCTGGAGAAGGCTGCGACTTTCAGGTCACCGTAGTTAGTCCTCAATTCGCCGGCCTGATGCCCGTTAAAAAACAGCAACTGGTTTACCAGTGCTTAAACGAATACATCGCAAACGGCACAATCCATGCGCTCACGATTAAAACCTTTACGCCGGAACAGTGGCAAGCGCAGCAGTCCTGATTGACGAAGTTGGATTCTTGAATGGATAAGTTACTCATTGCGGGCGGCGCTCGCTTAAACGGCGAAGTCCGTATTTCTGGCGCGAAAAACGCAGCGCTGCCTATTCTTGCAGCAGGTTTACTCGCCAGTGAACCGGTTACCTTTGGTAACCTGCCGCATCTGAACGATATTACGACCATGTTGGAGCTTCTGCGCCGCATGGGGGTTGAAATTACCGTTGATGAAAAACTCAACGTTGAAATTGATCCAACGTCGATTAAAAGTTGTGATGCACCGTACGATTTGGTGAAGACCATGCGTGCGTCAATTTTGGTACTGGGGCCTTTGTTGGCTCACTTTGGCGAAGCCCAAGTTTCTTTGCCGGGTGGTTGCGCGATTGGCAGTCGTCCAGTGGATCAGCACATCCGTGGCTTAGAGGCGATGGGTGCTGAGATTGTGGTTGAAGAGGGTTACATCCGTGCTAAGTCAAATGGCCGCTTAAAAGGCGCCCAGGTACTGTTTGACGTTGTGACGGTAACCGGTACTGAAAATATTTTGATGGCCGCAACACTGGCGGATGGTCAAACGATCATCGAGAACGCTGCACGTGAGCCTGAAGTGGTGGATTTGGCCGAGTGCCTAATCGCCATGGGAGCTGACATCAAAGGTGCGGGTACTGACACCATCATCGTAAACGGTAAAGAGAAGCTTCACAGCGCTCATTACGACGTGATGCCTGACCGAATTGAAACCGGTACTTTCTTGGTAGCGGCGGCGGCTACGCGCGGTTACGTAAAAACCTTAAATACCCGCAGCGATATTTTAGATTCAGTGCTACTGAAGCTAAAAGAAGCCGGTGCGGTTATCGAAACGGGTGATGATTGGATCTCTTTGGATATGCAAGGCAAGCGTCCAAAAGCGATCAACATTACTACGGCGCCTTACCCTGCGTTCCCAACCGACATGCAAGCGCAGTTTGCGGCCTTGAACACGGTTGCCGAAGGGGTGGGGCATATCAAAGAGACCATCTTTGAAAACCGTTTTATGCACATGCAAGAGATGATTCGTCTTGGGGCGGACATCTTGATTGATGGCAATGCAGCTACCATTGAAGGGGTGGAGTCATTGCGCGGTGCGCCTGTGATGGCAACCGACCTTCGTGCTTCGGCCAGTCTTGTGATTGCCGCGTTGGTTGCTGAGGGTGAGACCTTGATTGATCGTATTTACCACATCGATCGCGGTTATGAGTGCATTGAAGAAAAACTGCAAGGTCTGGGTGCCGACATCCGACGTATCAGTAGTTAAGCTTGATAACGCAAAGAAGTTGAAGACAGTATGATGAAAAAGCAACAACTCACGATCGCGCTTTCAAAAGGCCGAATCCTAGAGGAAACGCTTCCATTGTTGGAAGCGGCCAACATTACGCCGGCAGAAGATATCTTCAAAAGCCGCAAACTGATCTTCGACACCAATCATGACAACATCAAGTTGGTTGTGATTCGCGCGACCGACGTACCGACGTATGTTGAGTACGGCGGTGCGGATATGGGCATTGCTGGTAAAGATGTCTTAATGGAGCATGGCGGCGCAGGACTTTACGAGCCGCTGGATCTTGAGATCAGCAAATGCAAACTGATGGTTGCCGGTATGAAGAACGCCGCACCCGTTGAGGGTCGTATGCGCGTAGCGACTAAGTTTGTGAACGTGGCACGCCAGTATTTTGCTCAGCAAGGTCGTCAGGTCGACATCGTCAAACTGTACGGCGCTATGGAGCTTGCCCCGATCATGGGCTTGGCGGATCGAATCGTTGATATCGTCGATACCGGTAATACCTTGCGTGCCAATGGCCTTGAACCGATGGATTTTATCGCCAACATCAGCTCGCGCTTGGTGGTTGGTCAGGCCGCGATGAAGATGAAACATCGTCAGATTCAGCCAATTGTCGATATGATGTCCGAAGCGGTTAAGCAGCGTCGTGAGGTGTAAGCATGAGTTTTCCTATTGCTCGTTTAAATACGCAAGAGAGTGATTTCGCATCCCGATTGGATCACCTATTGGCTTGGGAGTCTGTCTCCGATGCCAAGGTCAACCAGATCGTTGACGATATTTTGGCGGATGTGAAAGCGCGGGGTGATGACGCGGTTGTTGAGTACACCAATCGTTTTGATCAGACCCAAGCGAAATCCATGCAGGACTTGGTTCTGTCAAAAGAACGCCTGCAACAAGCACTGGATGGCCTACCGGCCGATCAAAAAAGCGCACTAGAAAAAGCCGCTGAGCGCATTCGTCGTTACCATGAAAAACAACGTGGTGACAGCTGGCAGTACACTGAAGACGACGGCACGATGCTGGGTCAGAAAGTAACGCCTTTAGATCGTGTTGGTTTGTATGTCCCAGGTGGTAAGGCCGCTTATCCATCATCTGTATTGATGAACGCTCTGCCTGCTAAGGTGGCGGGTGTTGCTGAAATCGTGATGGTCGTGCCGACCCCGCGTGGTGAGCTTAATGAGCTGGTGTTAGCGGCAGCGTGTCTTGCAGGTGTTGATACCGTGTTCACCATAGGTGGTGCCCAAGCTGTTGCGGCTTTGGCGTATGGTACGCAGACCGTCCCGAACGTCGATAAAATTGTCGGCCCGGGCAACATTTTTGTGGCGACGGCAAAACGTGCCGTCTTCGGTACGGTGGGTATCGATATGATTGCAGGGCCTTCGGAAATTTTGGTTGTGTGCGACGGTGAAACCAACCCAGATTGGGTCGCGATGGATCTGTTCTCACAAGCTGAACATGATGAAGATGCCCAGCCGATTTTAATTTGCCCGAATGCTGATTACCTCGATCAGGTTGAGAAAAGCATCCAAGCGCTTTTACCGACCATGGAACGTAAAGAGATCATTGAAGTCTCTTTGCGTAATCGAGCTGCTCTGATTCAAGTGGCCGATATGGATGAAGCGATTGAGGTCAGTAACCGCATCGCTCCCGAGCACTTAGAGCTGTCTGTTGCAGATCCTGAGTCCATGTTGCCTAAGATTCGCCATGCTGGCGCTATCTTTATGGGACGCTTTACGGCGGAAGCTTTGGGCGATTACTGTGCTGGGCCTAACCACGTGTTGCCGACATCGGGTACTGCTAGATTCTCTTCCCCGCTGGGCGTGTATGACTTCCAGAAACGCTCCTCTTTGATCATGTTCTCGGAGGATGGCGCAAGTGAAACGGGTAAAATCGCATCTGTACTTGCACGTGGTGAAAGCTTAACCGCTCACGCACGTTCCGCTGAGTACCGCATCAAAGATTAAAATGCGTGTCATTTTTAATATCTTTAGGAAAGCGTAAAGCCGTTAGAGAAGCGCTTACTCGTGAGAGGTTGACCTTGTTGGTGGGCGTTCTCCGACTTCAACAGATGCGGTCATAGACTCGCCGTTTCGCATAAAATCGACCGTTAGCTTAGCGCCAGGTTTTAAGTCCGCGACACTCAACATCGATTGATACGCATCCACCGGCTCACCGTTTAAACGCAGCATAATGTCACCTGGTTGTAAGCCGGCTTTATGGGCTGGGCTGTCCCGATAAACACCTGCAATGACTAGCCCCGAGGTCTCGCTCACACCGAAGGATTCAGCAAGGCTCGGTGTCAGTTCTTGACCTTCAATGCCTAGCCAGCCACGAATGACTCGACCATGCTCAATCAAGTCCGCCATCACGGCTTTGGTCAAAGAGGATGGGATCGCAAAGCCGATACCTTGGCTACCGCCTGATTTCGAGAAGATAGCCGTATTAATGCCGATCAGGTTACCGTTAGCATCAATTAAGGCGCCACCAGAGTTACCAGGGTTAATGGCCGCGTCGGTTTGTAAAAAGTCCTCGTAAGTGCTCAAGCCAAGTCGGTTTCGACCGGTGGCACTGACGATACCCATTGTCACTGTTTGCCCAACCCCGAATGGGTTACCAATCGCAAGAACGACATCGCCAACACGCAATTTTTCAGAAGGCGACAGAGTAATGCTTGGTAGTTTCGGCAAGGTTATTTTTAAGACCGCAAGGTCTGTCTCTGGGTCTAAACCTACAACCGTTGCCTGTGCTTCGCGTCCATCGTGTAACGCAACCACAATGCTATCAGCGCCTTCAATGACATGGTTGTTGGTGACGATATAGCCGTTGGCGTTGATGATGACGCCAGAACCCAAGCTTGATCGAATACGTTGACGCTGAGGCACATCGCCGTTCTCAAAAAAACGACGGTACAGAGGGTTGTTGGATAATTCTTCGTTGGTTTTAACCACTTTACTGGAATAGATGTTCACAACGGCCGGTGCCGCTTTTGCTACAGCGTCAGCGTACGACACAGGGCCATTGCCTGCATACGTCGTTGTCATCGCCGTTGGTACCTGAGTTTCTTTTATCTCAACGGTGGTGACTGGCGGAGCCAGAAGGTTGGGGAAGAACTGAAGCAAGATGATTGCAATCAAAACCCCGGTTACAATTGGCCAGCCAAGAAAACTGAAATTGCGCATTAAATCATCCAGAATTACGAGTGACTGAAACGGTTAAACACGGATTATACGTTTGCTCAGAGGCTGTGGCTAATACGGAGTACATTTTATGTCAGTTTTGACATCGACATTGGTTAATTATTGTGAAGAGTTGTTAACCGTTGGTCAGTTTAAAGATTACTGCCCAAATGGGTTACAAGTGGAAGGTAAAAAAGAGGTTCAGCGAATCATCAGCGGTGTTACGGCGTCTAAGGCGTTGATTGATGCGGCTATCGAGCACAAGGCTGATTTAATCCTAGTGCATCATGGTTATTTTTGGCGAGGTGAATCTCAACCCATTACGGGGATGAAGTATCAGCGGCTCAAGAGCCTGATCAATCATGAGATTAACCTATTGGCGTATCATTTACCGTTAGATGCCCACCCAACGTTGGGCAATAATGCCCAATTGGGAGAGCGTTTAAACCTTAGCATTGATGCAGGGTTAGGCGGGGACGCTATAGGTAAGGCGATCGGATTTATTGGGCATACTGAGTCGCCCGTAGCCGCCCATGAGTTTGCTAAGCACATTGAATCAGCCTTAGGGCGTGTACCTCTTCATGTGGATGGCGGAATTGGACCTATTCAAAAGGTGGCTTGGTGCACGGGTGGGGCGCAAGGTTATATTGAGCAAGCGGTGATGGAGGGTTGTGATGCTTTTATTACCGGTGAAGCATCAGAGCAAACGTTTCATATCGCCAAAGAGATGGGCATTCATTTTTTTGCCGCCGGTCACCATGCGACGGAGCGCTACGGCGCGAAAGGCCTAGGGGCGCATTTGGCTCAACAGTTTGGGCTCGAGCATCACTTCATCGATATTGATAATCCGATCTAACAAAAAAGGGATCCATCAGGATCCCTCTTATTCACCTAGAAACGTTATTTTGTTTCTGGTTTTTTATCGGCTTCTTCAGACAGCGTAGGCTCTTTTTTCAGGCTGTACGTCTCTGACAGAGTGCCTTCTTCATCAGGCTTTTTTGGCGCGTAATCGCGAGGCTCAACGGCATCCGGCTGTTCAGCCGCTGGCGCTTCTTCAGGCGCTTGTGTGTTTTGCTCATCAGTTGGTTGAGCTTCTTCACGTACCTCTTCCTGAACTTCTTTCGCTTCAAGCTGAGGCGCCATGTTTGCTGCGATCGCAATCGCTTTTGCCTCATCTGCGCACAGCGTTTTAGCGCCGCTCGCTAAGTGTTTGTACACATCGCGATAAGACTCGGTCATTTTGTTAACCAGCTCAGCGGTTGTTTCGAAGTGTGTCTCGACTTCTTTTTTGTAATCGGTCAGGTCTTGTTGGGCTTTTTTCAATGCGCCGCTGTTACCTGTAGAGCGTCCGCCTGACCATTGTCCAATCCAGAACCCGACCAGAGCACCCGCAAAAATGCCGATGAACAAAACGTATACGAGAGAATTATCGTCCACAGTATCTCCTCACTGCTTTTAAACCACAAAAATGATGTGCCTAGGATAAAGCAAATTGCCAATAATGCCCACTTGCTTTGCGAGCCTATACGACTATAGGACTGCAAGTGACGCATTTAGTTTATGGCTTTTGTGCCTCGGCGAGTCGTTCTTTCATATAGAGAATCTGATCGTGCATCGCGGTAACAGCAGAAGCGCTCTCTTGTGCCTCTATATGCTTAAGAATGACGGTATGCTGATGATAGATCACCTCATGAGAACGGTGCCTGAACGCCGCCATATTAGTAGCAGGTTGTAAGGCTTCAATGATCCCATGCATCAGGTAGGACAGCATTTTGTTTTTGCTGGCATTAGCAATGGCGCGATGAAACTGAACATCTAAAGAGCACAGTCGTTCTCCATCAAGGTTGGGTTCGGCCTGCTGTTCTAAGATCTCATGCAACTGTTTAAGGTCGTCATCTGTTCGGTTAAGAGCCGCGAGCCGGGTGCACACACTTTCGAGTTCAAGCCGAGTTTCAAACACCTCATCCAGCGAGAAAAAGTTAAACCCCATCAAGAGCGTCGATTGGCTGGCTAAGGACTGGCAAGCCTCGTCGACATCCGGTGCTTGGATAAAGGTGCCGCCGGTCGGGCCGCGTTTGGATCGAATTAAGTTTTGAGCGGCTAAACGCTTAAGTGCTTCACGGATCGTGGGACGCGATACGCCAAAACGATCCGATAGCTCCCCCTCTGTGGGTAAGCGATCATTCGCTTTTAAGCTGCCTTCCATAATGGCTTGTCGAATTTGGTCGGCAATTTGTTTCGATAAGCTGGTCGCGCTGACCGGTTCAAAGTCGAGCTTTTTCAAAGTGGGCCTCGATCGGTTAGAGGGTGCAAAAGAGAGGGCTTAGTCCAAGGTCTAGTCTCTTCATGGATTGACATTATTTTATATTTGTAAGACAAACAAATAAATAGAAAAATAACTCAGCAGGAGAAGCGTCATGTTCAAAGCCTTGGTGTTAGATCAATTGGAAGGCAAGACTCAGTCAAGTGTAAAAGAGATGACAGAGCGAGATCTTCCTGATGAGTCAATAACGGTGGCGATTCGTTATTCATCCATCAATTTTAAAGATGGGTTAGCGGTGACCGGTAAAGGCAAGATCGTTCATCAATTTCCGATGATCCCAGGGATTGATCTTGTAGGGGAGGTGATTGAATCAAAAGTACCCGATCAATTTGTCGTGGGTGATCGGGTGATTGTTACGGGTTGGGCGGTGGGGGAGCGCTATTTTGGCGGGCTTTCGCAGCGAGCCAAAGTACGTCCAGAGTGGTGTGTTAAGTGCCCAGAGGATTTACG
The DNA here is from genome assembly GCF_056160565.1 of Neptunomonas sp. ABH4_499. Lineage (NCBI taxonomy): Bacteria > Pseudomonadati > Pseudomonadota > Gammaproteobacteria > Oceanospirillales > Oceanospirillaceae > Neptunomonas > Neptunomonas sp. ABH4_499. The sequence goes on from NZ_JBSWXK010000006.1 coordinate 128,124, forward strand.
CAATGAGGAAGTGATGGCGTTGGGTACCGCGGGGTTAACCGCGATGCTTTGTGTGATGGCGCTGGAAGAGGCCGGTGTTAAACCGTCAGAGAATCCGGTGGTGGTCTCCGGTGCGGCGGGTGGCGTGGGCTCGGTGGCTGTGCATTTGCTTTCTCAGTTAGGGTATCGCGTAGCAGGGATCACAGGACGTCCCGAAACAGAAGCATATCTTAAGCAGCTCGGGGCATCAGAGGTTATCCCTCGAGCACACATGGCAGAGCCTTGCCGTCCTCTTGAAAAGCAACGATTTTCGGGAGCGGTGGATACCGTGGGTGGGCCTATATTGGCTCGGCTATTAGCTGAGACCGAGTACGGCGGGTGTGTTGCAGCATGTGGTCTTGCCGCCACGCATGATCTTCCAACAACGGTTATGCCATTTATCCTTCGCAATGTACGTTTGCAAGGCGTGGATTCGGTCAGCGCGCCCCTACAGAAGCGGGTTCAGGCGTGGCATCGTTTATCGGATCTGATGAATCGGGATACCTTATCATCTCTTTATCAGGTCATTTCTTTAGGTGAGGTATCCTCTGTCTCAGAGCAGATCTTAGCGGGGCAGGTGCAAGGACGTGTGGTCGTCGACGTTAATCGTTAAATAAGTGATGGATTAGCGAGCGCTACTGTCGGTTTTTTATTTAGGCGGTAGCGTATTCGATGTGTTTTCCTTTAAGCGTTGGTCGAGTTATTTACAACGGAAAAAGGGAATTTAAATTTATATTGTTTGTTAATTATTCGATATTTGTATTTAGGGTGTGGATGATTAGATACAGTTTATCGAATGTTTTATACGACTGTTTTAAAATTTTTACAGAACCAAAGAGGGGTATTTCACTTAATCTGAACAATCTGTAATCAATTGCCATCAACCGAGACGCTTTTCGCTGTAATGTTTATATTGCGTTAAGCTTGATGTATCTGAATAGCAACATTTTTTCTGGTCAAGTCACTGATGTGTCAGTTAAATTAACACACGACGTAAATGGACTTTTAATATTAATTTTGAGTTAAGTTTTGTGTAAAAAAATAGAGCCTTTTTAGTGGTTTTTATTATTTTATTAAGGGTTGGTACTTAATTTGCAAAATGGGTTGAGCTTTCTTAGTAACAGGAAGTTTTAACATATAAAGGAGTAAATTATGTCCCTGTTTAAAAAGACACTGGCAGCGGCTATTTTATCAGCTACTGCAATGTCAGCTTCTGCTGCTTTGACAGAAGTTCAGACGCAAACGTTGGCTTACGATAACTACACTAGCTGGACTACTTCCCTGGTTTTCGATCTATATGATTCGAGCCTAACGGGCGGTGCTGACCTATTGGGTGTACGTTTAACGTATGAAGGTGAAACCTCTACAGATTTGTTCTTCACGGCGTTAACGGACGGTACTGAGTTTTACGGCTCATCTATTGTTTATCTAGACGCTGCCATTGCTGGCCAAGATTACGACATCAATTTGGTTAGCACGGTTGATTTTGCAACCCGTAATGATTCTATCCAATTGGACACTGGCGAAACTTACTCTGCAGAAAACCTAAACGGTTCTGAGTTGGCTTCTTTGGAGCTGAGCGATGCGGACTCTTTAGTTTTCTTCTCAGGTCCTGGTACGTTTACAGTTGATCTGTTAGCTGAAGCCGATACAAACTTAGTTTTCCGTAACGGTAATGCTGACTACAGCCAAGCGACGACCGCAGTGGGAACCTACACTGTAAGCTATCTAGTTGATGATGCTTCAATTGTAACTCCTCCAACAACGGGTGTACCTGTACCAGGTACCTTGGCGTTGATGGGCTTAGGCCTGATTGCGGTTGCAGCACGTAAGAAAGCAAAAGCGTAAGTTTTTGTCATCAGCAGCAAGCTTGCTTGCTGCTTTCATTTCTATCCAGTGGCTTTTAAATGGCCCAAGCAAATTTAATCTTCTGTCCGAGACTGAACCGGTCTCCAGAACACTTCCTCGGTTTGAGACTCTTTTGCAATCGAGCGGGCCAAAACAAACAGATAGTCCGACAAACGATTGAGATATTGCCCACCAAGGCTCTCTTTTACCTCGTCATCGACACCGCTTAATCGAATCCAGCTTCGCTCAGCCCTTCGGCAGATGCTTCTTGCCACATGCGCAAAGGCAACCGGCTGTGATCCACCGGGTAAAATAAACTCTTTTAACGTCGGAAGAGCGTCGTTCATCTGATCGATTTCGCTCTCAAGTCGGCTGATTTGATCGTGAGTAATGGCTTTGTAGTTTGGGTCTACCATCGCAAGCTCGCCCCCAAGGTCAAATAGCTCGTGTTGTAACAGTGAGAGTGAGTTTTGAAATGGGCGGTGCTCAAGATGAGCGATCAACACCCCAATCGATGAATTAAGCTCGTCAATGTCGCCAAGGGTTTCGATACGTTCCGAACTTTTTGAAACCGTATTTCCGTTGGCTAAGGACGTCGTGCCTTTATCTCCGGTACGGGTGTAAATACGTGTTAAGCGGTCAGCCATAAGGATGCCCTTATTTAATTAATGGGTTTGAAGTGTACGCGTCAGTGCGTTAAACAGAGCTTGATTCAGCGGCGCTGGTACGTTTTTTTCTCGCGCGCTGTTTAGGATAAAGCCTGTGATGTATTCAATCTCGGTTGGCCTGCCTCCTCTAACATCCTGCAACATAGAGGAGATGTTTTCACAGGTGTCCATCGCGACGGTTTTGACTCTTTCATACAACGGCTCTTCAAAAAGCGGTTGCTGAGCGCTTTCTGCAATGGCTTCGATCTCGTTACACAGCGCTTGAAGCTGGGCGTTTAAATGAGATTCTGTGATGAGCTGACCATTGAGTACGTTGTTAAGCGCGGTCATAGGATTGATGGCGGCGTTAATGGCCAGTTTGCCCCATAGATCCTGCCAGGGGTGATTGGAATGCTCGAGTTTCAATAACGACAGCGGGATCTCTAGCGCCCCTGTCGAATCATGCGATAGACAGCCCAGTTTATTGATGCCAAGCCCTGCTTGAACCACATGAAAAGGGGCGGTTAAGTAAGCGCCATCGGTTGAAACGCAAGACCATACCTGAACGGCGGGGCGATCTTTAAGGAAGTGAAGTAGGTCCGTTTGCTGTCCCATGCCGTTTTGCAAGAGCACGATAGATGCTTGATCAGATAATCGATGTTGAATGCTGTTAAAGGCACTGATGCAGTCAAAGGCTTTGGTGGCAATAATCAGTCGATGGATCGGGGTTTCTTCGCTCGCAAGCTCGGCATCACACTTGGCTTTAAACGAGGCGTCACCTACTGATTGATAGTGAATTACAGAGTGCTGATTAAAGGCTTCAAGGCGGGCTGGGGTTCGTAAAATTAAGGTGACGGGATCATCACTGCGACTTAAATTCGCCGCCCAGCTGCAACCCAATGCGCCTGCACCAAGGATATGCCATCTCATCGTAAAAGAACCTTGAATAAAAATGTGCATGCTAGCGGTTTATGACAACAGATGAAATGGCACACGCAGTTCGATAAACTGTGCGCTTAACGTATAAGGAGAGCAACATGCCATCGTTTGATATTGTGTCTGAGCTTGATAAGCACGAGATCACCAACGCTATCGACCAAGCGAACCGCGAACTATCGACACGATATGATTTTAAAGGGGTAACCGCTTCGTTTGAGCAATCGGGCGATTCTGTTTTATTGGAAGCGGAAGTTGATTTTCAGCTGAAACAGATGATGGATCTGTTACGTGCGCGTCTGATTGCGCGTGGCATCGACATTAAATGTCTTGAAGAGAAAGACCCTGATCTATCCGGTGTACGTGCACGCCAAGAAGTTCTACTGCGCCAAGGGCTAGACCAGCCGTTGTGTAAGCAGATCACCAAACTGATCAAAGAGAGCAAAATGAAAGTTCAAGCTCAGATTCAGGGTGAGAAAGTACGTGTGACCGGCAAAAAACGTGACGACCTACAAGGGGCCATCGCTTTGTTGAAAGATTCCGATATCGATATGCCGCTGCAGTTTAATAACTTTAGGGACTAACATCCCACACAGTAAAAAGCCGACATTGTGTCGGCTTTTTTGCATCTGAAGCTCCGGTCTTCAATGTATTTGGTCTAAACACGATAAAATAAACAACTCTTTTACCAACTCTCGCGTGTTGCGCTCGGGGCTTGAAAAATCGCAAGGGCATAAGGCTCCCGAATCAATTAACTCTTTAACTTGCTTGCCGTGCCACTCGATAACCGAAATCTGCCGATCCTTATGGACAACTCGAATATAGGGATCGGTCCTTTCTAGCCACGCATCAATTGTATAGGTCATTTGTCTATCCTCCCTATCAGAGGTTGTAATGTACGCCAAAAAAAACGATAAGTAAATGATAATCATTATCATTAGTTTCTAGGTGGGTATTTTGCTGATCATCACTGGGGTACACTGGCGCTAAGTTTTTATCGAGAAGCATGGAATGTCAGACGATAATCGTCCTTTGATTGAATCAATTTTCAACCGCAGAACCCTGATCTGCATCTTTACAGGCTTCGCCTCTGGCATGCCTTTGTACGTGTTATTCCAGTTACTGCCTGCGTTCCTACGAACCGAAGGGGTTGGGCTTAAAGAGATCGGCCTATTTGCCTTGGTGACGTTTCCCTATACCTGGAAGTTTCTTTGGGCACCCTTCATGGACAGTCTTCAGCTGCCGTTTCTGGGAAGGCGGCGAGGTTGGATGCTACTGATGCAGCTTTTCTTGCTCGCATCCATTGCGCTCTTAGGTTATTTCAACCCTACCACTGAGCTCAGTGTTATTGTGACGATGGCCTTGCTGGTGGCTTTTTTCAGTGCCAGCCAAGACATTGTATTGGATGCCTATCGCCGAGAGCTTCTACCGGATGAAGAGCTGGGGTGGGGTAACTCGGTGCATGTGCAGGCCTATCGGATTTCTGGCTTAGTGCCTGGGGCGCTTGGTTTGGTGTTGGCGGATTACTTACCTTGGAGCTCCGTATTCACGGTGGTTGCAGCCTTCATGGTGCTTGGGATAGGTATGACTCTGTGCATCAAAGAGCCACAAAACACGCAGCCGATGCCGCACAACTTTAAAGAGATGGTGCTTGCGCCGTTTCAGGATTTTCTGGCCCGCTTTGGGTGGAAGCCAGCGCTTACGGCACTGGCCTTTATGTTTTTGTATAAGCTTGGCGATAACATGGCGACGGCCTTATCCACACCGTTTTACATTGATCTTGGATTTGAGTTGACCGAGATCGGGGTGGTGGCGAAATCTTCGGCGCTGTGGGCCTCCATTGTTGGCGGGATTCTTGGTGGACTGTGGATGATCAAGCTTGGGATCAACCGTGCGCTTTGGATCTTTGGTGTGGTGCAAGTGATCACCATCTTAGGCTTTGCAGGCTTAGCTGAAGTGGGGGATAACCTCTGGGTCTTGGGTGTCGTGATTTCGTTGGAGTATCTGGGTGTTGGTCTTGGCACAGCCGCCTTTACCGCTTACATCGCACGATCCACCAGTGTGGCTTTTGCGGCCACTCAGTTTGCCTTGTTTACAGCGCTTGCTGCTTTACCACGCACCTTTGCAAACGCAACGACTGGCTTTTTGGTGGAAGATTTGGGCTGGACCAGCTTCTTCTTACTGTGTGCGGCCTTGTCCATTCCCGGAATGGTATTGCTGATCTGGCTTGCGCCTTGGAATGGCGATCGAGTCGAGAAAGCTGTTTAGCTGTGTTTGACGGAGATCTAAACGTAAAAGAGCGCTAAAAAGCGCTCTTTTGGTTGATAACGGTGGACTGATTAGATCCGCAGAGCGCCGTCAATCTCAAAGCAGCGGCCGCTGACATAGTCGTTTTCTAAAATGAAAGTGACTGTATGGGCGATCTCTTCAGGCTTGCCTAAGCGTTTAGCTGGGATGCTGGCTTCCACTTTTTCCAGCGCTTCAGGTTTCATGCTCATGACCATTTCTGTACCGATGAAGCCTGGTGCAATGGAGGCGGCACGAATACCGTAACGGGACAGCTCTTTTGCCCAAGTTACCGCCATGGCTTCGACACCTGCTTTGGTGGCGGAGTAGTTGGTTTGACCCATATTACCTGCGCGGGAGATGGACGAGATATTGATGATGCAACCCGCGGTTTTGGTTTCGATCATTTTCACTGCCGCTTCACGAGCGCACAAGAAAGTACCGGTGAGGTTAACGTCCATCACCAGATTCCATTGATCCATGCTCATTTTGCTGACGACTTGGCCCTCTTTGGCTTTCACAAACAGGCCATCGCGCGTAATGCCTGCATTGTTCACAAGGCCGTGAACTGTGCCGAAATCGGCGACAATGCTATCAAACAGCGCTTCTACCGCTGGCTCGTCAGCGACGTTTGCGGTGTATCCTTTGGCGGTTGTTCCTTTCTCCACACACATGCCGACGGTGGTGTCGAGGTCTTCTGCGTTCAGATCGACTAAGGCCAATTGCGCGCCTTTTTCGGCCAGTTCCAATGCCATAGAACGACCTAGACCGCGGCCGCCTCCGGTAATCACGATGACTTTATCTTTTAGATCCATTGTCCTGCACCTAATTTGGTTAACGATGGTTAATTGTTGCTCGCATTTTTTTGCACTGCAACAAAAAATAGGTCTAAGTTTGGGATTTTTCCATCCAACTTAAGTGCCAATTTTGATCAGGGCTAAGAATAAAGGTGCTTTAGACGAGTTGAAGATACGCTTTACAGGCCTTAAATGAGTAAGACCTGTATTGTGCAGCGCCAAATTATTGAAGGATGCCCATAGGGTCACCGCTGATTGGGTCTGGGAATATTTGGGCATCGACCTGAAAAACAGTTTTGAACAACGCCTGGTTCATCACGGTTTCGGGTGATCCTTGTTGATGGATCTTGCCATCATGCAGAGCAATCAAGTGATCGCAGCAACGAGCCGCCTGATTGATGTCGTGCAGGACCGCGATGATGGTTTTTCCCTCTTGTGTCAGCTGATGGATTAAACGCATCAGCTCGACTTGGTGATTGATGTCCATGTAGGTGGTGGGTTCATCCAGCAACAGGTAAGGCGTATCTTGCGCCAGAATCATTGCAAGCCAAACACGTTGACGTTGCCCTCCCGAGAGTTCGCTAACGGCTTGGTCTGACAGCTCAGTCGTACCGGTTTTGGCCAGCATCTGATCCACAATCTGCCAATCGTGCTCCGATAATCGACCAAACAACCCGGTGTAGGGGCTACGTCCGTACGCTACAAGATCGCGTACTCTTACCCCTTCAGGAATCGGCTGGATTTGCGGCAAGAAGGCTAGCTGTTTAGCCAGTGACGCAGCAGAGAGGCGATCGATCGCTTGATTATCCAAGCTCACTTGACCAGAGTCGGGTGCCAGTAAACCGGCCAACGTACGCAAAAGGGTTGTCTTGCCACAACCATTGGGGCCTATAAGTGCCGTGAATTGACCAGTTGGAAGCTGAAAGCTGAGATCGTTTAACACGGTTTTTTTATCGAATCGGACCGACAGTTGTTGGACAGATAAACTCATCTTATTTGATCCTAATCATCAGCCAAAGGAAGTAGGGTGCGCCCAAAATGGCGGTTAATAATCCGGTGGGGAGTTCCAGCGGTGGCGCAATCGCGCGTGCTAATCCATCGGCGATCACCAGCAAAATAGCCCCTAAACACATGGCCGCAGGAATGGATTTGAGGTGGGATTGTCCAACAAGGTGTCGGGCCAAATGCGGTGCGATAAACCCAATAAAGCTTAAAGGGCCACAGACGGCGACACTCACTGAGGTCATGATAATAGCTAACCCCAAGCCGATAGCACGGACACGATGAATCGATACCCCTAAGGTTTTAGCCGAAGCGTCCCCAAGGCTTAATAAATTAAAGGGTTTGGCGAGCAACAGGGTAAAGGGAACCAATAACAGTAATGGCAGCAGTAAGTGCAGATGCGACCAGTTTCGTCCCCACAGGCTGCCGGTTAGCCAAAGGGTGGCGTTATTGATCTCCATCGGGAACACCAACAGCACAAAGTCGGTGATGCTGGTGAAAAATACACTCACCGCGACGCCGGTCATGGCCAAACGTAACGCCCCGCTGTGTCGTCCCGCTAAAAACCAAAGCACGACGGCCGCTGACAGTCCTCCCAATGTGGCTACATAAGGTAGCCAGAGAATGGACGCCGCTGGCCAAAGGGACAAAAAGATAACCGCCGCACAGCCCGCCCCTTGGCTGACGCCTAAAATATCCGGAGAGGCCAAAGGGTTGCGAATAATGCCCTGCACCAAAGCACCGCTAAGGCCAAGTACTGCACCCACCAGGCAAGCAATGATGACCCGCGGCAACCGATACTCATGAACGGTAAAGTAATGGGTGTTATCGCTTTCAAGCCCGTGCCAAACCTCCTTCGGCGTGAGCGTTACAGCGCCAACGCATAAGCTGAGCAGAACCAATCCCACGAGCGATATCATTGCACAAGGGAAAAAGAGCGTTGGCTTCATACTCGTTTCGCCTTGATCAGATACAAAAAGAAAGGGGCTCCCAATAAAGCGACCACAGCACCTGCGGGCGTTTCAAGCGGGAAATTTAACGCGCGACTGACGATATCAGCACCGATTACCAGTACAGCGCCACCTAAGGCAGCAAACGGCATATAAAAACGGTGATCGTGTCCTACGATGACCCTTGCCATGTGCGGAACAATCAACCCGATAAAACCAATGCTGCCGACCGCTGCGACCGATGCAGCCACCAAGACGAGAGTCAACACGCTGGCGATCACACGTAGTTGGGTTAAATGTAAACCTAAGGTTTTGGCTTGATCATGACCTAAGTGCAGTAGGTTCAGTTTGGCCGAGAGTGTCAGTGCCGCAGCCGAGGTAATGAGCGCCACGGGCAGATACCAGTGCGCCGTATCCCATCGGGCGTTGGCAAAGGTACCTGCCATCCAACTCATGATGGCGGCGGTTTGTTCTTCTTCCAGCACCACGGCTGCGCGTGTTAAGGCTGCACAAAGGGCCGAGACAGCAACACCGGTTAAAATTAATCGAGTGGGCACCGTCTGCGGCTTCCAGCCTTGTCCAACCAACATGACCAAGCACCAAGTAGCCGTGCCGCCGAGTATTGCGGCAAAGGTGCCATCAAGCACACCCATCCAAGCCGGAAAAGAGGAAACCAACGCAAGTCCTAACGAGGCACCGGCATTGATGCCTAAAATCCCGGGCGAGGCGAGCGGGTTCTGAGTAATGGTCTGAATCAGTACGCCTGCCAGTGCCAAGGCCATACCACACGCGCCAGCGACCAAAATACGAGGGAGTTTTAGCTGTAAAACCACCTGTTGGCCGAGCTGGTCTTGGCTGGGTGCGATAAGGGCGGTGAGGGCATCTTTCGGTGTGATCGGGATGCTTGACCACGCAAACAGGCCTATCCAGATCACCAGCAACAAACCGGTGATCAAGAGGGAAAAGCGCCATTTCATGACTGGGCTAAAACGTCGATCAAATCCTGTGCCATACGTTCAGCGGCTAAGATGCCTCGGCAGCGAGCCCATACATTGGCATTCACAAAGTACAGATGCTTTTGCTGAACCGCTTTGGTCATCTGCCAAAGGGGTTCTTGAGCCCAGTTGTCCAGCACGTTGGGTGAAGTGTATTTGCCCACAATGAGGTAATTAGGGTTCACGGTCAGCATCTGCTCCAGACTGACCTCACGGGATGCACTGTCATCGCGGTTAAACTCAGGCACTTGCATGCCTAGGCGCGTCAGTACACCGCCAGCGTAAGAGTCTTCGGTGTGCAAAAAGAGGGATTTTTCGCGTGCAACGGCAAATTGAACTTGTTCGCCTTCGGGCAGCGAGTGTTTGAACTGATCCATCAGGGTTTCATGTTTGGCCAGGCGTGCTTGCATCTGTGCCTCTTTGCCGACCACCTTGCCAATGATGGACGCGGCTTTAAGGTTATCTGCGTAGGTTTCGCGTCGCGAGGGTAGGATCAAGGTCGGCGCAATTTTTTTGAGATCTTCATAAACACCCGCATGGCGAGAGATATCCGCAATGATCAAATCCGGCATCAACGAAGCGATCACTTCTAAGCTGGGTTGCGAGCGAGTGCCTACCGATTGCCATGTGCCGATGATCTCTCGAACATCACTCAATACCCGCTCTGGGTCATTATCATCGGCTATGCCAACAGGGCTTACATCGACGGCCGCCAGTGCATCCGCAAATGAAAACTCCAGCACCACAATACGCTTTGGTGTCGTGTCGATGGTGAATTCGCCTTGGCTGTCAATAACCGTCACCGCTGAGCTTACGCTGGTAACACACATCATACAAAACGCCAGCAGTGCCGCTTTGATCGACCCCAAACGTGTCATGCTTTATCCTTAACAAAAATACAAATAAGAATAATTATTGTATTAGCTTCATAAGACCAAAGTCCAAGAAGAATTCGATACCCCCTTGAGATTTTGAAATTTGTAACCAGATATTAAAGAACCATCAGCAAATCGAGCGCCCAAGTATTGTGCTGCGGGAGTGGTTTTGCTCTGATGGGCTTCCCATTTAATAGACGATTGGTGTGTTATGCCCATTCTATTTTTACTGTTTATTGTGATCCCGATTATCGAGATTACTGTGCTCATTAATGTCGGTGGCCTCATTGGTGTCTGGCCGACAGTCGGGCTTGTTCTGCTTTCCGCTTTTATTGGTGTGAACATGTTGCGTATGCAAGGCTTGTCCACTTTGTCGCGTGCGCAAAGCAAAATGAACGCCGGTCAAATTCCCGGCCAAGAGATGGTCGAAGGCATTGTGCTGGCCGTCGGTGGTGCGCTTCTGATTACCCCTGGATTCGTAACGGACATCATGGGCTTTAGTTGTCTTGTTCCTTTTATTCGCAAAGCCATTGTGCGTCGTTTGTTGTCCAACTTTACCGTCCGCGCAACCAACATGCAGGGCAATGTGTACGATTCAGAAGGCCATGAAACCTATTCGGAACACACGCAAAGCGTATTTATCCAAGGTGAGCGCCCTAAAACCGAAAAGCGCCCTGGTAATGGCGATGTGATCGACGGTGAGTACCGCCGCGAAGACTAAAAATTTTCAATTTTTTTCACTTGGGGGTGTTGAAAAGAGATCAGCTGCCCCCATCAAGCAAACGAACCGGTAACCGGATGGTTACGGTCTTATAAAAATCATTAGCCTATGACTTTTGATCAAACCATCAGGAGATAGATCAGATGAATATTCGTCCACTTCACGATCGTGTAGTAGTTCGCCGCGGTGAAGAAGAAAAAACCAGCGCAGGCGGTATCGTACTGCCAGGTTCGGCAGCAGAAAAACCGAACCAAGGTGAGGTAGTTGCAGTTGGTAACGGCCGTGTACTGAACAACGGTGAAGTTCACCCTGTGTCTGTAAAGGTGGGTGATAAAGTACTGTTCGGTCAGTATGCAGGTTCTAACGTTGTCAAAATCGACGGTGAAGAACTGCTGATCATGAGCGAAAACGAAATCTTCGCTGTTCTGGAAGGCTAAGCGCCATCGTTGTTAACCCTTTCAGTTTTTTAAACGAAATAAGTAAAGATAACAGGATTTAAGATTATGGCAGCTAAAGACGTATTGTTTGGTGATGACGCTCGTCAACGTATGCTTACCGGCGTTAACGTTCTGGCAAACGCGGTAAAAACAACTCTGGGCCCTAAAGGTCGTAACGTTGTACTGGATAAGTCATTCGGTGCGCCAAACGTAACTAAAGATGGTGTATCTGTAGCGAAAGAGATCGAACTGGAAGACAAGTTCGAGAACATGGGCGCTCAGATGGTTAAAGAAGTGGCTTCACAAGCTAACGATGTAGCGGGTGACGGTACTACAACCGCGACTGTTTTGGCTCAAGCCATCGTTAACGAAGGTCTGAAATCCGTTGCAGCGGGCATGAACCCAATGGATCTGAAGCGCGGTATCGACAAAGCAGCTGCGGCTGTTGTTGAACAACTGCACCAGATGTCGGTTCCTTGTGACAACACTAAGTCGATTGCTCAGGTAGGTACTATCTCTGCGAACTCCGACAAAGTGGTTGGTGATCTGATCGCTGAAGCGATGGAAAAAGTTGGCAAAGAAGGCGTTATCACAGTCGAAGAAGGTTCAGGCCTTGAGAACGAACTGTCTGTGGTAGAGGGTATGCAGTTTGACCGCGGTTACCTGTCTCCTTACTTCATCAACAACCAAGACAACATGGCGGTAGAGCTGGAACAGCCTTTCATCCTGTTGGTTGACAAAAAAGTTTCTAACATCCGCGAATTGCTGCCAACTCTGGAGCAAGTTGCTAAATCTTCACGTCCATTGCTGATCATCGCTGAAGACGTAGAAGGCGAAGCGCTGGCGACTCTGGTTGTGAACAACATGCGCGGCATCGTTAAAGTAGCTGCAGTTAAAGCACCTGGTTTTGGCGACCGTCGTAAAGCCATGCTGGAAGATATCGCTATCCTGTCTGGCGGTACTGTGATCTCTGAAGAAGTGGGCCTGAGCCTGGAAACAGCGACTCTGGAACACCTAGGTCAAGCGAAGCGTGTAACCGTAACCAAAGACAACACTACTATTGTTGATGGTGCTGGCGATGCGTCTGCAATTGAAGCGCGTGTTCAGCAGATCCGTGTTCAGATCGAAGAAACGTCTTCTGATTACGACCGTGAAAAACTGCAAGAGCGTGTTGCTAAACTGGCTGGCGGCGTTGCTGTCATCAAGGTTGGCGCGGCGACTGAAGTTGAAATGAAAGAGAAAAAAGCACGCGTTGAAGACGCTCTGCACGCAACACGTGCGGCCGTTGAAGAAGGCGTTGTTGCTGGTGGTGGTGTTGCACTGATCCGCGCTCTGCAAAAAGTAGAAGGTCTGGAAGGTGAAAACCACGATCAAACCATCGGTATTCAACTAGCACTGCGTGCGATGGAAGCGCCTCTGCGTCAAATCGTTTCTAACGCAGGTGGCGAAGGTTCGGTTGTTGTTTCTAAAGTACGTGAAGGCGAAGGCTCTTTCGGCTACAACGCTGGCAACGACACTTACGGTGACATGCTGGAGATGGGTATCCTAGACCCAGCTAAAGTAACTCGTTCTGCGCTGCAAGCAGCTGCATCGGTTGCGGGTCTGATGATCACAACAGAAGCGATGGTTGCTGATAAGCCTCAAGAAGGTGGCCCTGCAATGCCTGATATGGGCGGCATGGGTGGCATGGGCGGTATGGGCGGCATGATGTAATCATCCCCCCAAACGCCTAGCGTTAAGAAAACCGGCTTCGGCCGGTTTTTTTGTGCCCTAAAATCGAGCATACGTTTCGTGCATAAGGTCACTCGTAATCTCAATTGAGTGTCTTTTGGGCTCTGGTTACTCTCGAATGGATCTCTACTCATTTGAAAACCAAAGCATGTCGAAAGGACGGATCGTATGAAAAGAACATTGTCGTTACTGAGCAGTGCTGTACTGGCGTTAGGAGTCATGTCTGCCCAAGCGGCCTCATTGAAGATGGCCTATGATGCAGACCCGGTCTCGTTGGACCCTTACGAGCAGTTGTCGGGCGGTACGCTGCAGCTGTCACACATGACGTACGACCCGCTGGTACGTTGGACTCAAGAGTTGGAGTTCGAACCTCGTTTGGCCGAGAAGTGGGAGCGCGTTGATGATCGAACCATGCGTTTTTTCTTAAGAAAAGGTGTGAAGTTCCATTCTGGAAACGACTTTACTGCCAAAGACGTCGCGTTCACGTTTAAGCGCTTACAAGACTCTCCCGACTTTAAAGGTATTTTTGCTCCTTTCGAGTCGATCAATGTCATCGATGATTACACCGTCGAATTCAAAACCAAGGAGCCATTCCCGCTGGTTCTGAACAACATGACGTATCTGTTCCCGATGGACAGCGCCTTCTTTACCGGAACGGATGAAAACGGTAACGCTAAAGATGCGATGGTCAAACACGGTGACAGCTTTGCTTCCCGTAATATCTCTGGCACCGGCCCCTATACGGTCAGCTACCGTGAACAGGGCGTTCGCGTTGAGTTTACCCGTAACCCGAACTACTGGGATACCAACTCACCGGGTAACGCTGACACCATCACGTTAACGCCCATCAAAGAAGACCCGACCCGGGTAGCCGCATTGTTGTCGGGCGATGTGGACTTTATCGCGCCTGTCCCGCCTACCGATCTTGATCGCATCGATAAAAGCGACAAGGTGGATCTGATCACCATGAGCGGCACGCGCATCATCACGTTCCAAATGAACCAAGAGCGTGTCGAAGCGTTTAAAGACCCGAAGGTGCGCTTAGCCATCAACTACGCGATCAACCAAGAGGGGATCGTGAAGAAGATCATGAAGGGTTTTGCGACCCCAGCGGCGCAGTTCTCACCAAAGGGCTATCTTGGCCACAATGACAGCCTAACGCCACGTTACGATCTGGATAAAGCCAAAGCGCTGATGAAAGAAGCGGGTTACGAAGATGGCTTTACCATCACCATGATGGCGCCCAATAACCGCTATGTGAACGACGATAAAATCGCCCAAGCGGTGGCGTCTATGTTGTCTCGTATCAACATCAAGGTTGATCTTAAAACCATGCCAAAAGCGCAATACTGGCCTGAGTTTGATAAGCGTGCGGCTGACATGATGATGATCGGTTGGCACTCCGATACCGAAGACTCCAACAACTTCTTTGAGTTCTTATCCGCTTGCCCAGATGCCGACACCGGTATGGGCCAGTACAACAGCGGTCAGTACTGTAACGCTGAGGTGGATAAGTTGATGGAGCAAGCCAACGCCGAAACCGATATGGCTAAACGTACTGAGATTCTCCAGTCGATGGAGAAGGCCGTGTATGACGACGCAGGCTTTGTACCGCTTCACTGGCAGGATCTAAGCTGGGGTGCTCGTAAAGGTGTTCATGCTGAGAAGATCGTCAACGTGTTTGATTTCCCTTACATGGGCGATCTGGTCATCGAGTAATAGATGCGGGCAGGGCGCTATTGAAGGGGTAAGCGCTCTGCCTCCATCCGTTTGAACGTGTTCGGTTAAGGGTGATTCTCACGTCATGATAGCCTTTTTTGTAAAGCGCTTGTTTCAAGCCATAGTGGTGATGTTTGTCATCAGCTTGATCAGCTTCTCGATACAGGAAAACTTAGGTGATCCGCTTCGTGAACTGGTCGGCCAACGGGTCAGCGAAGAGCAACGACAAGCCCTTCGTGATGAGATGGGGTTAAATGACCCGTTTCTGGTCCAATACATGCGTTTTGCAAAAAACGCGCTTCATGGGGATCTAGGCGAGTCCTACTTTTTTAAAGAGCCAGCCCTTGAGGTCATACTTAAAAAATTTCCCGCAACCTTTGAGTTGGTCTTGGGGGCAACCCTGATCATCGTTGTGCTCTCGGTGCCGCTTGGGGTGTATGCGGCCATTCGACCGCAGGCCTGGTTTTCAAGGGTGGTGATGGCGCTCAGTATCATCGGGATATCCGTGCCGGTGTTCTTAACCGCCATTGGCTTGATCTACCTCTTTGCGATCGAGCTGGGTTGGATGCCCTCCTATGGGCGCGGTGATGTGGTCAGTGTGCTGGGCGTTTGGGACACGGGTCTTTTGACGGCCGATGGCTGGCATCATTTGATTCTTCCAAGCTTTACTTTAGCCTCCATCATGCTGCCGCTGTTCATCAGGCTGATTCGCTCCGAAATGATGGAGGTGCTCCAATCTGAGTACGTGAAATTTGCGTGGGCGAAAGGGATCTCACCGTGGCGTATCTACTTTGTTCATGCTCTGAAAAACACCATGCTGCCGGTCATCACTGTCGGTGGTGTCCAGATTGGTACCATGGTGGCGTACACCATTTTGACCGAAACCGTGTTCCAGTGGCCTGGTATGGGGTTCCTGTTTTTAGAGGCGGTTAACCGGGTTGATACCCCCCTCATCGTGGCCTACTTGATTGTGGTCGGTGCCATCTTTGTGATCACCAATACGCTTGTGGATTTGATCTATGGCTTAGTTAACCCAACGGTAAAATTGGCAGGTAAAGCGCATGGCTGATTCGATCTCTTTATCATCCCCGCCAGCCAGCCGCTGGCAGCAATTCAAACAATCCCATCTGTTTCACAGCTTTGCGAAAGACCGCATTGCCCAGTTCAGCTTATGCGTGTTCCTGCTGTTTGCACTAGCGGCCTTATTTGCGCCCTTGATCGCCCCTTATGATCCGTACGATCCAGCCAGTATGGATATTTTGGATGCCGAGCTTCCACCGGCATGGCAGGCGGATGCTGATGAGCGTTTTTTACTGGGCACTGATGCTCAAGGACGTGACATGCTCTCGACCATTTTGTACGGGACTCGAATCTCCCTGATCATCGGTTTGTGTGCGGTTGCTCTGCAGGCCTTCTTAGGCATTGTGATCGGTCTGTTGGCCGGGTATTTAGGTGATCGCATCGATAGCTTTTTAATGCGTATGGCCGATATCCAGCTCTCATTTTCGACCATGATGGTTGCGATCATTGTGCTGGCCGTGTTTCAGGCCTCCTTTGGCACGGAGCTTTATCAACAGCTCGCCATGTTGATGCTGATTTTGGTGATCGGCATTGCCGAGTGGCCGCAATACGCGCGTACCATTCGTGCATCCGTGCTGGCCGAAAAGCGAAAAGAGTATGTGGATGCAGCACGGGTGATGGGATTTGGCGGTGGTCGAATCATGTTCCGACACATACTGCCCAATACACTTTCGCCGATTTTGGTGATCTCAACGGTGCAGGTCGCGAATGCGATCATCTCCGAAGCGTCGCTCTCGTTTTTGGGCTTAGGCATGCCGGTGACCCAGCCCTCGTTAGGTTCTTTGATTGCCAGCGGGTTTGAATACATCTTCTCGGGCGTGTGGTGGATTACGGTCATACCGGGTGCGGTATTGATTGTGCTGGTGTTGGTCATGAACCTGTTAGGAGATTGGCTGCGCGATGTTCTTAACCCACGACTCTACAAAGGATAACGGCCATGGCGATTCTGGAAGTGAATAACCTAGAAGTGCGCTTTGGCTTGCGCCAAGGTGATGTGACGGCGCTTCGCGATATCTCCTTTAAGCTGGAGCGCGGTCAGCGTTTAGGCATCGTTGGGGAGTCGGGCGCGGGCAAATCGGTATTGGGCTTTTCGATACTGAGCTTGATTGCGAAACCCGGTTACATCTCTGGCGGGCAGATTCTGTTTGAAGGACGTGACTTGGCCAAGGTAAAGCCGAGTGAGCTGCGTCATATTCGTGGCAATCGCATCTCGATGATTTTCCAAGACCCGATGATGACGCTAAACCCTGTGTTAACCATTGGCGATCAGATGACCGAGTGTTTGCGCGCTCATCGCAAAATCAGTCAACACGATGCCAAACGCATCGCTTTGCACAAGCTTAAATTGGTGCAGATTCCGTCGCCCGAAAAGCGGTTAAGCCAATACCCGCACGAGTTATCCGGCGGTATGCGCCAGCGTGTGGTGATCGCAATCGCCTTGTTGCTCGACCCAGAGATCATCATTGCCGATGAGCCCACCACCGCCTTGGATGTGACCATTCAGGCCGAGATTATGGATCTGATGCTGAGCCTTTGTGAGCAGCATAACGTGGCGCTGATGTTGATCACTCACGATTTGGGGGTGGTGTCGCAGGTCACCCAAGACATGTTGGTGATGTACGCAGGGCGCGTTATTGAACAAGGCCCGACCAAAGAGATCATCAACGATGCTCAGCACCCCTACACGCAAGGCTTGATGAACGCGCTTCCGCAAATGGCCATTCCTGGACAGAGGTTAAACCAAATTCGGGGTGCGATGCCATCGCTACAAGCGATTCCCAAAGGGTGTGCGTTTAATCCCCGTTGTGATTACGTGAGTGATCGCTGTATGGATACCTTGCCGCTGTTTACGGAGTCTGGTAACTGCAAGGTGGCGTGTCATATGGTCAGCCAGATGAAGCAAGAGTTGATACTCGCGGAGGCTCAATAATGTCGGTTCAGATCGAAACCCCTCAAGCGAACACACAGGTACCTAACCCAAGCATCAGCGAAGCGCCTTTGGTTGAAGTGCGCAACCTCTATAAGCGCTTCTCTTTGTCGGGCGACTGGTTAGAGCAACTTAAATTTAAGAAGGGCAAGCTGGTACGCGAGCAACAAGCCGTGCACGCCATCAACGGCGTCAATCTTGAGGTGCAGCAGGGCGAGGCGTTGTGCGTTGTCGGGGAGTCTGGTTGCGGTAAATCGACCGTGGCTCGTACGGTCATGGGATTACTAAAACCCAGCCAGGGCGAGATTCTCTATCAGGGGGAGCGGATTGATCATTTAGCCGATCGCGCATTGATCCCGTATCGTAAAAAGATGCAGATGATCTTTCAAAACCCATACGCATCGTTGAACCCTCGGATGACCATCCTAGAAACGCTCAAAGAGCCGATCCGGTTTCATCAGCCGGGCATTAAAGCGGCAGAGCTGAACGATAAGGTTGAAGAGGTGATGCGCTCGGTCGGTGTCGATCCTTTGTGGGGTGAGCGTTATCCGCATGAGTTTTCAGGCGGTCAGCGCCAGCGGATCAGTATCGCCCGTGCCTTGGCAGTCGACCCTGAGTTTATCGTGGCGGATGAGCCTATCTCGGCGCTGGATGTATCGATTCAAGCGCAAGTGCTGAATTTGATGATGGAAGCGCAGCAAACGCGCAATTTAACCTATCTGTTCATCACGCATGATCTGTCGGTTGTGGAGCATTTTGGGACGCGTGTGGCGGTCATGTACTTGGGCACCGTGTGTGAGCTTGCGCCGACAAAAGCCCTGTTTGATCAGCCAAAGCACCCTTACACTCAAGCCTTAATCTCGGCGATTCCGCGTTTAGAAGATGACCGCCCAGAGTTTATCCGTTTGCAAGGTGAAGTACCGACTCCGGTCAATCTTCCAAGCGGTTGTGTGTTTCATGCCCGTTGCCCCCAAGCCAATGAGCGATGTAAAGTCGAAGTACCTGCTTTGTTAGGCCAACCCGATGGAACGCGGGTGGCATGTCATGGTGTCGAAGAAGGCCGACTTTAATCAGCATAAGGATTCCCAGTGAAAATCAGCAGTCAATTTGATGGCGGTAATATTCATGTAGTGTCGGCAACGACCCCATCGGATACCCAGCTTCGCATCGAAAAAGATCATCAATCTGAGTTTTATCAGTGGTTTTACTACCGCGTACAGGGTGTTGAAGCTACACCTCTGACCATGCGTTTGCTCAACGCCGAAGGTGCGGCTTACCCGGGTGGTTGGGACGATTACAACGCCGTGGCCAGTTACGATCGACAGCATTGGTTTCGCGTACCGACCCGCTATGAAAAAGGCGAGCTGATCATCGAGCACACGCCCGAGCATTCGGTGGTGTATTACGCCTATTTTGCACCCTACAGCCACGAGCAGCATCTGGACTTAATCGCCAAAGCGCAGATCTCCCCGTTTGTTGAAGTGCTGGATTTGGGCCAAACCCTAGACGGTCGAGACCTTGAGCTCCTTAAGGTACAGGCCAATGAGTCGGCCAAACTGAATGTCTGGATCACCGCGCGCCAGCACCCAGGTGAAACCATGGCCGAGTGGTTGGTGGAGGGCTTTTTGGAGCGCTTGTTAAATCCGCATGACCCGATCTCCAAAGCCTTGCTTGATATGTGCACCTTCTGGATTGTGCCGAACATGAACCCGGATGGCAGTGTGCGTGGCCACCTGCGCACCAATGCCGCTGGCGTCAACTTGAATCGTGAGTGGCATGCCCCAAGCCTTGAGCGAAGCCCAGAGGTCTACGCCGTTACGCATCAGATGAAACACACGGGGGTGGATCTTTTCTTGGACATGCACGGGGATGAAACCCTGCCGTGTAACTTTATCGCAGGCCAAGATGGATCACCGTTTGCCAGCGAGCAAACCTTGGCGGATGAGGCGCAATTTAAGGCCGATCTTGCCCGCTGTACACCCGATTTCCAGACCAAACGAGGCTACCCACCTGGGTTATTTGGTGATGAAACACTGACCATTGGGTCGTTCTGGGTGGGGAAAACCTTTGATTGCCCATCGATGACCTTAGAGATGCCGTTTAAAGATCACGATTTAATGCCGGATGCGTTACGTGGCTGGTCGCCAGAGCGATCGAAGTTGTTAGGCCATAGCTTGTTTTCTCCGTTACTGGATTGGACAGCTCGGACCCTCGCCCGAGACTGATCATGGAAACGCGCTGGTTAGACGATTTCATTGCATTAGCAAGGACACTTCACTTTTCACGGGCGGCGGATGAGCGCAACATCACCCAGCCTACGTTAAGCCGAAGGATCAAGCTGCTGGAAGAGGAGATGGGGGTTACGCTGATCGATCGTAACACCCTGCCACTAAGCCTCACCCCGGCGGGGGAGCTGTTCTTAAGCAATGCCAGAGAGATCGCCCGATTAGCGCGCGATACCCGCACTCAGTGCCGCGAGATTCGCAAACAACAAGAAAACCGCTTGCGCTTTGCCACCACACAAACTCTGTATCTGATGTTCTATCGCAGCTGGCTGCAACCGGCGGCCGATGAGTTTGATACCGACATCGATATCGATTTGTCCTCCACCACGTGGGCGGCCAGTGATTTTGTAAATGCCTTAACCATGGGGCAATGCGATCTGCTACTGTGTTATTGGCACCCGCAAATCACGTTTACCAAGGCTCTGGATGATGAGCGCTTTGAGCACCTTGTGGTCTGTGAGGAGGCTTTGGTGCCGGTGTCAGCGATGGACCCGGTCACGGGTAAACCGTTATTTGAGCTACCGGGCACCAAACGCCAGCCGCTTCCGTACATCAGTTACCACCCAAGCTCCTTTTTGCGGACTTTGATCGATCACACGTTGAGTAATGATCTTGATCCGCCACACCTAACCACCGTGCACGAGAACATGCTTTCGGTCAGTGCCAAAGCGATGATCAAAGAGGGCTTTGGTGTTGGTTGGTTACCACGAGGGTTGGTGACCGATAATGTGCATTACGGTCAATTGGCCGTGGTGGGCGGGCATCGGTGGCAGATCCCGCTTCAGATCCGTTTGTATCGTCGCAAAGATAATCACCGCAGCCATTTAGATCATTTTTGGGATGGCTTAACTCAAGTACAAGGAACACAGCGTCAGCATGAACCCGAGCTCTAATTCCGATGCCCTTTGGCAAGATCATCTCAATCATGTGATTGAGCAGTATTGTTCTGTGCTGGACGATCAGGGGTTGGACGCCTTGCTGGTCCATGCTGGCGTATCAGCGGGGTTCTTTTTGGATGATAACCACGCGCCGTTTCGCGCCAACCCGATCTTTACCCATCTGGTGCCTAATCTGGATACAGCGGAAAACGCTTGGTTAATGCTGGTAGCCGGTCAGCGCCCTGTGTTGTGTTTATACCAACCCGAGGACTTTTGGTACGGCCAACCAACACCGCCTGAGGGTACCTGGTGTTTGGATTATGAGATCCACACCTTTGCAAACACCAATGCATTGATGCGCTTTTTGCTGTCGCGTACGGCAGATCTAGCGGTGGTCGCTGTGCTGCCCAACGAGGCGGTGTGCGATGTAAGTGCTTTTGATCAGCTAGCGCTGAACCCACCGCATCTGATCAATGCATTGCATCAAACGCGCTTGATCAAATCCCCTTGGGAGATCGAGCAAATCGCTGTGGCTAATCGTCTGTCAGCCAAAGGGCATCGCGCCGCCTACGAGGCGTTTATGAATAACGGGGCCGAGCGCACCATTCACCAAGCCTACTTGCGCGCGACCGAAGCGCTGGATCATGAGCTACCCTACAATGCGATTGTGGCGTTGAATGAACATGCCGCGGTTTTGCACTACCCAAGTAAAGAGCGAGCGCCCACCCAAACTCCGCTGACCTTGCTGATTGATGCCGGTAACACGCATATGGGCTATGCCTCGGACATTACCCGTACGTTTTTACACCCAAGTGCGTCTGAATACGCCGGTTTTGAGTGTTTTAACGCGCTGCTTGATGGGGTAGAGCGCTTGCAAACCCAGATGGCCCAAGAGATACGCGCCGGTCACACCTACCTTGAATACCACCAAGTTATGCACGCAAGGTTGCTGGACTTGATGCTGGAAACCGGTGTGCTTTTGAAACGCCCAGAGCAAAAAGAGGACGAGCTAACCCTCTCTAAAACTTTTTTCCCGCATGGACTGGGGCATCATTTAGGGATTCAGACGCACGATGTCGGTGCTTGGCAAATACCAAGTGAAATACGAGAACACGTGCCACCCCACCCAGAGCTACCGCCTAAAACGCATCCTTTCCTTCGTATGGCGGGCGTACTACAGCCGAGTATGGTGATCACGTTGGAGCCTGGGCTTTATTTTATTCCAACCCTGTTGCGAGAGCTGCACAACAGTGCCTTATCGGATTGTGTTAATTGGACAATCATCGAGTCGTTGATCCCCTTTGGTGGAATCCGTATCGAGGACAACTTGGTCATCACAGAGGCGGAGCCTCGAAACCTAACCCGTGAGGCATTTGAACAAGCGCTCTAAGCTGTGGTCTATCAGATCTTTAGCGCACACACGAAACCTGATAACGTGAGCGTAAGCGTGATTCGGGGCAGGTAGAATGAATCAAAAGGCAATACATACAGATCGATCCGACGAAAACGATATTGATGTACCGGATTTTGGCCCAGCCGAGCAAGCCGAGGCCGACACACAAACAAGCGCTAACCGCTCGGTCGAGGTGGTGTATCGCGGGGGCGATAGCTGGGTAACCACGCTCATTTTAGCTTTGTTGACCACAGGCTGTGCGGTGTTGGGGTATTTGGCGTTTGATCTTCAGTCCACCTTGATGGATCAGCGAAAGCTGCTGACTGAATCAGGGGCGCAGCTAGAGGCGCTTGAGGCTCGTTTAGCCGAAGCTCAGAACAATTCCGCCGCCTCGGGTAAAACCCTCCAAGAGCAGATTACCAGCTTATCCTCGCACGTCAGCGATCTGGATCAGGCCCTAGATCAAGGGTTGGATCAGCAAAACACCCTAAGTAAAGACGTAGCGCGTTTGAATGAATCACTGAACGCACAACAACAAGCGCAGCAAGGTGTAGAAGGTCAGCTGAGTGAACACGCGAAAACCTTGACCAGTCTTGGTGAGGCGTCCAATACGCAGCAAGCTTTGATCACTCCGCTTAAGGCGCAAGTGACTCTAATGCAGTCAACGCTCACAAGCTTTGAAGGGTTAACCGGACGCTTAAACGATTTGGAGCGCTCATCCGCGGCCACACTTGAGGTTGCTCAAGAGCAGGTGGCTACGAACCAAGCGGTTCTGGATCAGTTAAAAGCTCAAATGACCACGCTGGAAGACTCGACTCGAACGCTTCAATCACAGCTATTGGAGCTTAAAGAGAGCACGGCTTTTTCGTCGGAGCAGTCCAAAGGGGATTGGGAGCGTCGCTTTGCATCCTTGGAGGCATCGATCAGTAAGGTGAATGAGCTGGCCCGTCAGGCCGAAAGTGTTGCAGGGCGATCTTCACAGCAAGCCAGTGCGCTAGGCAAACAGGTTCGGGTACATGAGCAAGCGATCAATGCGATCGATGGAACGCGTCGTCAAGTGAACTCCGAATTGCTCACTATACGGGATCAGCTCAATGCATTGTCGCTTAAATTGAACTGATCGGCGCAAAAGGATTGCGGGTTGTCGACTCAATCGGCAGAATACGAGGTTTTCGTAAAAAGGTAAGCTACACCCCTAATGAGGATTCGAACATTTTTCGCGTTACGTCTGGCAGAGCCTGTCGTAAGGCAACTGTCCAGCCAAGCGGATGGCATGTGTGAGTTTGATCGCAATCTGGAAGTGGATTGGGTCGATTCTGACAACTATCATCTGACCTTGTGCTTCATTGGCGAAACCCCATTAGACGTTGTTGATCAGCTTGAGTCTTTGGCCAAAGAGTACCTAACTGAGGAAACGTCGTTTCAGGTCTGCCTTGACCGAATCGAGTACTACCCGATCAACACGCGCTACTCTTTGATTGCCGCTTTGACCCCAGAAAACCCCGCTTTGTTGGATTTCCAGAAAAAAGTGGCCGAGGTGGTCGAAAAAGCCGGCATCGAAAGCGACCCTGCTGACTTTAAACCCCACGTGACCCTTGGGCGATTACCGCGCGAGAATCAATTTCAAGTCCCTGAACAATGGCCTGAGCTAAACTTAACCAGCTTGGCCGATTCGGTGGTGCTGTTTCAAAGTAAGCAAGGCGAGCATGGCTCGGTGTACACGCCCCTTTTCGAAGTTGATCTTCGAGATCTTTCCTAACGTTTAACCTCTTGAGTTTTACATCCATGAAGAATCCAGAGCTGCTATCCCCAGCGGGTACGCTGAAAAATATGAAGTATGCGTTTGCGTACGGTGCCGATGCGGTATACGCCGGACAGCCGCGTTACAGCCTGCGAGTACGTAATAACGACTTTAATATGGATAACCTTGGGGAAGGGATCGACATCGCCCATAAACTGGGTAAAAAGTTTTTCTTAGCCAGTAACATCTTGCCGCACAACAGTAAGCTTACGACTTACATTAAAGACCTTGCGCCAGTGATCGAGATGGGCCCCGATGCGCTGATCATGTCTGACCCTGGTTTGATCATGCTGGTCAAAGAGCACTTCCCGGATGTACCAATTCATCTGTCCGTGCAGGCCAATACAATGAACTGGGCGGCGGTTAAATTCTGGCATCAAGCGGGCATCGAGCGTGTTATCTTATCGCGTGAGCTCTCCCTGGAAGAGGTTGCGGAGATTCGTGAGCGCTGTCCGGAGATGGAGATTGAAGTCTTTGTTCATGGCGCGTTGTGCATCGCGTACTCTGGCCGTTGCTTACTTTCGGGTTACATCAACAAGCGTGATCCGAACCAAGGCACTTGCACCAATACCTGCCGTTGGAAATACGATGCGCACGAAGCCAAACAAAATGAGTCGGGCGATATCGTCCCAGTTCAGGCGTTTGATCCGAACGAGCCTGTAAGCCCTGACTTGGGTGTGGGCGAGCCGTCTGAAAAGATCTTCCTGCTGCAAGAAGAAACCCGTCCAGGTGAGTACATGCCAGCGTTTGAAGATGAGCACGGCACCTACATCATGAACTCGAAAGACTTGCGTGCCATCCAGCACGTTCATAAGCTGGCCGAGATGGGGGTGGACTCTTTAAAAATCGAAGGGCGCACCAAATCCCACTACTATGTAGCGCGTACTGCACAAGCGTACCGAAAAGCGATTGATGATGCGGTTGCTGGACGTCCTTTTGATATGGCCTTGATGGACGAGCTGGAAAACCTAGCCAGTCGTGGCTACACCGAAGGCTTCTACCGCCGCCATGTTCATGATGAATATCAGAACTATGAAAACGGTAACTCGGTGGGTGTTCACCAGCAGTTTGTAGGCGAGATTATGGGGCGTAATGCGCAAACTGGCATGATGGAAGTGGATGTTAAAAACCATTTCAAAGTCGGTGACAGGCTGGAGCTGATGACGCCACAAGGCAACCACAAATTTAAGCTGTCTGAGTTGATCAACAAAAAAGGGCACAGTGTGGATGTGGCACCCGGTTCCGGGCACGTGATGCAGATCCCGATTAACTTGGATGCCGACCTTGAATACGCTCTGTTAATGCGTGATTTGCCAAACGCACCAACGCGTTAACCCAAAGGATACTGTGACTAAAAAGCACGCTTAATGGCGTGCTTTTTTGTTTCTTTGTTTCTTTGTTTCTTTGTTTTTTTGTATTTTGGGATTATATCAGCTGGATTAAGGCGTTGGCCAAGCGCTCTGGGTGATAGGTCGTATGACCACCTATCGTGAGTTCCTTCGCGACTAAGCACACACCCAATTGTTGGAGGTGCTCTGACTCTTTAGGTGCCAGCGGGCTGTGCCTTGGATCGAACAAAACGCAATTTAAGGCATCACTGGTTGGCGCGCTAGAAAGGTAGCGCATCAAAATAAGGGTGCGATCATACAGGGATAGATTCGGGGCTTCTGGGTCATATCCGGTGGAGGGTACGAACACTTTTGGGCATTGAGTGACCGCGATTTGATCGCAGATGCCCTCTGGCAGCAAGCTTGCGATAAGACTGCTGTAAAAACTGCCCGGCGCATAGCAGATCAATTCGCTGGTGCGTATGGCCTCCAGTGCTTCGGCAGAAGCTTGGCAGCTAGCAGCATGACCTTGTTTCGCAAGATAGATCTGCTCGATTTTGTGGCTTAACGGGGCGTGCTCTTTCCCGGTCATACGGTGCTGGCCAACCACCTGCGTGCCATCATCAAGACGTGCGACCAAATCCATCACTTCGTAGCTGGCAAGCTCCACATCACCCAGCAAGTGCACCATGGATTTCACGTGCGTAAGCACATCCCCAATGGAGCCTTGGTGTTCTAAATAGCTGCCAGCCAGCACCAAGTTACCAATACTTGCGCCTTGAAGGTCAAAGTCACTTGGCTTTCGGGTGTTAAAGACATGCAGGTCATGGCAGATTGGGGGTTGCCAATGCGCTGGCAGTGCTCTGACCAGCGGGTGCGCTGCCATAATCATCGCATCCAGCTCTTGTTGAAGGCTGGTCTGTTGCGCCTTTTGGGGCAATCGGTAATTCAGAAGTTGATAGGCTGCGGATTGGCCGTCGTAGGTTTCATCCGTTAAGGCCAATAAACGGCTGCGAAGATCCCCAATGGCAGGCATGTTAAACGCCTTTCGCAACTGTGCCGAGCTGCCGCCAGAATCAAACGGCGACATAATATGCTGAGAGCGATGCGTCCACTGTTTTAGAGCACGACTGGTCTGCTTCATTGCAGAGCCGCCGGTAAAGAAGGTCAAAACCGGACCTGTATCTGGCATCGGAGCCGGCATGTTTATCTGGGTGTGTTGTGACACAGTCTCTTCTTGGCGAAAGTCGTTTTTGCGTGCATGGGTAGCCATGAGTACGTCCTGTACGTGATCGATCGGCGGGTGCTAACGGACTCCATCCTGCGCGTTAATGCATGAGTGCCAACTGAAAGGCTAAATTATTTGCCGAACGGAACCATTTGGCAACCAAAAAGCGCCGTATTCCCGTTTGAAATTCACAAAAGGGTAAAAGTTATCTGTTTTGCACGCTTCGACTAATGCCGAACCCCAAAGGCCATAATTATTGGTGTATAATCTTGCCCCATTACACGATAACACAAGGCCTTGAGCC
Organism: Neptunomonas sp. ABH4_499; assembly: GCF_056160565.1. Taxonomy (NCBI): domain Bacteria; kingdom Pseudomonadati; phylum Pseudomonadota; class Gammaproteobacteria; order Oceanospirillales; family Oceanospirillaceae; genus Neptunomonas; species Neptunomonas sp. ABH4_499. The sequence continues at coordinate 155,310 of NZ_JBSWXK010000006.1, forward strand.
TACATGACACGGACCCGGTCGTAAGACCGCTGACAATCACCAGAAACGAGTGGAGAGCCTCTCATGAGCGTTATTCGCCAAGATGACTTCATCAGCAGCATCGCTGATGCACTGCAGTTCATCTCTTATTACCACCCAATCGACTTTGTTCAAGGCGTTCACGAAGCCTATCAAAAAGAGCAAAACCCTGCGGCGAAAGACGCCATGGCGCAGATCCTGATCAACTCTCGCATGTCGGCAGAAGGTCATCGTCCAATCTGTCAGGATACCGGTATCGTTACCGTCTTCCTGAAAGTGGGTATGAATGTTCAGTGGGATGCCAAAATGAACGTGACCGATATGGTCAACGAAGGTGTGCGTCGCGCTTACAACCACCCAGACAACGTACTGCGTGCCTCTATCTTGGCAGACCCAGCCGGTAAGCGCCAAAACACGAAGGACAACACACCTGCGGTCATTCACTACGAAATCGTTGATGGTGATGAGGTTGAAGTGCACGTTGCAGCGAAAGGCGGCGGTTCTGAAAACAAATCCAAAATGGTGATGCTGAACCCATCCGACAGCATTGTTGATTGGGTTGTGAAAACCGTACCGACCATGGGGGCGGGCTGGTGTCCACCGGGTATGCTGGGCTTAGGTATCGGTGGTACGGCCGAAAAAGCCGCTGTACTGGCTAAAGAGTCCTTGATGGACCCAATCGATATTCACGAGCTGCGCGAGCGCGGCCCGCAAAACCGAGTTGAAGAGCTGCGTCTTGAGATCATGGATGCGGTAAACGCGCTGGGTATCGGTGCACAAGGTCTGGGCGGTTTGACCACAGTACTGGATGTTAAAATCAAAGATTACCCAACACACGCGGCTTCTCTGCCTGTGTGTATGATCCCGAACTGCGCCGCTACACGCCACGCGCACTTTAAGCTAAACGGTAACGGCCCTGCTGTGTTGACGCCACCAAGCTTGGATGACTGGCCGGAGGTCACCTTTGAAGTCGGTGCTAATACTCGCCGTGTGGATCTGGATACGCTTAAACCTGAAGATGTTAAAGAGTGGAAAGTTGGCGAGACCGTTCTTCTGAACGGTAAAATGCTGACCGGTCGTGACGCTGCGCACAAGCGCATGATCGAAATGCTCAACAACGGTGAAGAGCTTCCGGTGGATCTTAAAGGCCGCTTCATTTACTACGTAGGCCCGGTTGATCCGGTCCGTGAAGAAGTCGTTGGTCCTGCGGGCCCAACTACCTCGACCCGTATGGATAAGTTCACGCGTCAAATCCTAGAGAGCACAGGTCTTCTGGGTATGATCGGTAAGTCTGAGCGTGGCCCTGTTGCTATTGAAGCGATCCGCGATCATGAAGCGGTTTACTTAATGGCCGTTGGCGGTGCCGCTTACTTAGTCTCTAAAGCCATCACTGGTGCAGAGGTCGTGGCCTTCCCAGAAATGGGTATGGAAGCGATCTACGAGTTTGAAGTGAAGGATATGCCAGTCACGGTTGCCGTAGACGTGAAAGGTGAATCGGTTCACACCACAGGCCCTGCCAAATGGAAGGACATCATCGCTAAGCAGATCGGCTAAGCGAGTGGTACAAAGAAAAAGCGGCGTATGCCGCTTTTTTTGTGCTCACGTTAAAGCAATATTAGCTAAGGAAACCCGGTGATTGAGATGGGCTCGAGGTTTAGGTTCTACAAGGAGCTGGTTCTTGTAGGTGCAGGATTTGCTTCTTGGCTTTCATCCAAGTTGATGACCTGGTTGATCTGATCGGCGGGTTTCTGATCCAAGCGATTAAAGCCCATTTTTAACCATTCGCTCAGCGTCAGTAATTGATCGCTTTGCTCCGTTTGATGCCATGTCATGACAGCGGCCGATACGGTCACTACTTGGCTGGATTTTACATGCTCAATGTGAAGCGCTTGAATATCGGCGCGGATTTTCTCAGCCAATGACGCGGCTACCGAGTTGGTTGTAACGGGCAAAAGTACCCCAAACTGAGCATTCCCCGTTCTTGCACACAGATCCCGTGTGCGGCGTTGGTGGTGCAATAAAATTTGAGCGACACGGGCTTGAACCCAGTTGGCTCGCTCTGGACCGAACGTATCGTAAAAGCGCTTAAAATGATCCATCTCGATCATGATCAGGCTTAAAGGCGTTTTCTTACGAACCGCTTGTTCCCACTCTAAAATCAGCGTCTCTTCCCACATCCGCTTATTAGCCAGCGCCGTCACTGAATCGGAGCGATGTCGGGCCGAAAATCGAGAAATCAGCGCCCCTAAATACAAAGCCAGTACGGCGATAATGCCAACAATGGCCGCGCCCAGACTTAGCCAATAACCTTGTGTTAATGCGAAAAAGGGCAGGGTAAGACCGGCTAACGTGACGCAGCCAAACAAAAAGCGCAGCGCTTTATTGTGTTGCAGCCAAATGAGGCTTGCGTAGAGTAATGCGGTTAACAATATCGCATAACAGGTGCCCCAAATCGGTAAAATCGGCGTCAGCAGTGTTTTGTGGCTCAGCGCGTAAAACAAAGTGGCATGCAGTGTTGTGCCTGACACCATGTAGGGCCGCTCGTTACTGGGCAGTAAAAAGCGTGGTTCAAGCCCTGCCGCTTGAATCCCTACGAAGACTGGTGCCCCTGACAACGGGGAAAAATCGATCTTCTTATCCAAAACATCAATAAAGCTGTAGTGCTTAAACTGCCCACTGACGGAGGAGGGAGGCATCATGACCTCTTGGTCGCGGCTCCATTTTTGATTGATACCAAGCTCGCGAACCGGCGCCCGAGTGCCGGGCTCGTAACCAAAATCGCCTGTGTGCAATTGATACATCGCCAGTCCATAGGCGGGCCATCTTGGGCTGTCGATCCCCCCTTTTAGAAAGGCGCTTCGGACATGCCCGTCATTACTGACATCAACCTCTACATGCCCCAATAAACTGCCTTCAGGAAGGGTTTCAGAACGAAACGGAAAGAGGGTTTTTCCGGATTCGCTCAGCACGGGCAGCACAATTCTACCGTGTTGTTCCATCGCCTCTTTTAGAGCAGTGTCATTTTCCGGGTGCTCAAGGTCAGGATCAATAAAGGCGATGTTATAGCCGAGCGTTTTTGCGTTCGCATCAATCAAGGTATTGATCATCTCAGCGTGAACATCACGAGGCCAAGGCCAGCGACCTAGTGCTTGAAGGCTCTTGTCATCGATATCGATCAGGATCGGTAAGGCACCCGTTTCACTTTCAACGGGGGGGAGTTGATCAAATAAGAGATCATCAATGTGCGTCGGAATGGGCGAAAGTGCGGTTACGAAAACCAGCACTAAGCTTAAGATAAATCCCGCATCCTTGTGTTTAATAATGTCCATAACTTATAGGAAGAGTATCGCGGTAAAGACCGTCCAAATCATCAGGGGTTTATATGACTCCAAAGGGACTTCCAGCTTCTGAACCGCTGACCAGCCGCCTGGGTACTGATCGGCATCAATACCACGTACTCGGAAGTAGTAAGTGCCCATCTCAGGTCGAGGAACGCTGGTAAACGCTTCGGTGGCGTACACATCTTCGACCATTTTTTCAAACTGAGCGTCCAATGCCAGCTGAACTTGGTATTGGGAAGAGGTCGGGTCTTTCTGCCACGCAAAGTTTAACGACTCCTCGGTGGCTTCGGGTTCTGCCAGCTCCGGAGTTTGCGGAGTGGGTTTGACCTCTAACTCATTCGTGAAGCCAACCGGTCCCTTTTTTCCCTCGTTATTGATGCTCGTAACACGCCAGTAGTACTGCCCCGCCTCATCAATCGGCTGAATTAACAGAGTTTGATCGGTTTCTAAAGTGATGACCGACTGCTCAAACGAGATATCTTTTGAAAGCTCGAATACAAACGAGGTTACGTCCTGTGGTTGTGTCCACTGGAAGGTAAGATCACCTGTATAGCTGGGTTTGCTTGGCAAGGGTGCTTGAACAACTGGCGGGAATGGACGTGCATCGATACTGAACGCTTCCAGCGTTTCCAGCCCTTGCAACCCATCTTGGTCAATACCGCGTATCCGAAGCCAGTACTCACCGTCAGAAAACTCAACCGGGATGTTCAGTTTTGGCACAGGGCCTGTGTAGTCGTAAACCAAACGCGAGAAGTCCGCCTTATCCGAGATTTGAGCACGGTAAGCAGCGGCCCCTTTTTGGGTTGGCCATTCTAAGCGTGCCGGTAAATACCGGACGGTTTTGAGCGGCTCAATCAAGGGCGCTTTCAGAAGTTGTTTTGGCTTAGAGGGCGCTTTGTCCTTTTCGGTCACGGTACCAAAACGCTGCGATACACGGGTGGTGCCTTGGGTGTTAGCAACGTCAATTTTACCCTGGGTCACTTCAGCCTGAGTAATGTTACCGTCGGCACGAACGCGATAGACCGTGCCGCGAGTCGTCGCAAAAGCGGCCGGGGTTTCGATCACAAAGTGTGTGCCTTTGCGTTTGTTCGGGTTGGCTTTGATCTCGGCCTCACCGTTTTGCAGAGTGACATTGACGTCAAAGACTTTACGTTGACTGCCAACCACGCTGGCACGCTCAATGTGCAGTGTGCTGTTTGGGGTGAGCATCAGCTCGGTGTTGTCTTCAAAACGAATTAAGACGCTGCCGTTATCGCCCGTAGTGATGACATCCCCAACGTTAACGGCCAAATTCGACTCATGTGATTTAATCTGGGCTTCACCGCTTTGCCCTTTAAGGGTGACTGGCCCTGCGGCATCCAGCACTTCAATCGTGCTATCGCGCTCTTCAATGAAGGCTTTCGGGATCCGTATGGTTGTACCTGCGGCCATCAGGCGGTCATTCCGGATGTCGTTAAGCTCGACAATCTCCTGCCATTTGCGCCAATCGGTTAGCAGCTCGTGAGCCACTTTCCATACGTGTTCACCCGGTTGTAACTCGTAAACCCAGTACTCAGAATTCGTTGTTTGAGCAAACGAGAGTGGTGCCGTTAGGCCACTACTTAACAGCAGGGCAGCTAACGCTTTTTTAAGAAAAGGCGAGCGTATCATTGGCAAAAGTACCTAATGGGTAAGGGTCACATGTGTCGAGTTAATCGCCGAGTATATCAAGCTTTTAGCGGGGATGTGAGCCATCGCGAAAATCGTATTAGTGTTAACTAATTAATCCCATTATCTGTGTGCTCACTCGTTCTGGATCAAAAGGTGATAATTGGATGATCTCGATTCGACTGTCTCGTCGCCAAGCCGATTCAGAATGATCACACTGACCTTGGACCTGATTGTACATAACGGATTTGGATCGTCCTCGAATCAGGGCTTTAACCCGCAGGCTGCTGGCGTACTCGGACAGTAGATTATCAAGGCGCTCAAGATCAATCAGCTCATCAGGGTGGAATTGAACCGAGACGCCAAAGGCGTCAGCGTCATGATAAAACTCGATATGGGGTTGGCCTAAGGGCGTAAAGTTCATTGAGGGCAGGCTGATGGCATTTCCTGTACTTTGCGGTCGTAGCAAGGATTCCGGTAAAACAGCTGCTTGCGGCTCGTTGCCTTTATGAAAGTCAGGGTGCACCGCACTCCGCACTTGATGCGGCTCGACTAATTGATCGAGCGTTAACGCACCGTGTTGGGTTTCAAAAATGTGTGTTTTGGGCGGATAAAAGCGGGATAAGAACTCATGGGCTATGGTTATGTGGGCACTGTCGCACACGTCGGTTTTGTTCAATACGACGGTATCGGCCATCTGCAATTGATCAATAAAGGTTGGAAAGGTGCTGGTTTTCTCATCGTCCAGCGCTCGAGGGTCCATTAACGTGATCACACTTTTAAGTTCGAGTGATTCGTTAAAACTCTCGCCCAGAATAAGGTCGATTAAGGCCGTGGGGTGGCCAAGACCTGTGGGTTCGATCAATATTCGATCTGGCTGAACGCGGCGAATCATCATCGCCAACTGAATCGTTAGGGCAGGACCCATGGTGCAGCACACGCAGCCACCTGGGATTTCACGGACACTAAGAGTGTCATCGGCCTCAAACAGCGTTTGGTCGACGCCGATGTGGCCAAATTCATTAATCACCAAAGCCCATTTTTCGTGTTCGGGTTTTTGGCGGATAAGATGATTAAGGGCGGTGGTTTTACCCACGCCAAGGAAGCCTGTGACGATGTGAGTGGGGATGCGCATCGGGATTGTCTTGTAAATGTTACAAAGTAACACTTAAGTGGGTGTGCGTCATCCTCAATCCACCCTAGAGTTTGGAGTTAGCTGGCTTTTTCGAGGTGAGTTTGCATCTTCTTTTGTGCTTCTAGGTAGTCTGGCATTGGGCCTACGTCTTCGTAGATCTCCTCGCCATCTTCGACCCGGATCACTTTATCACCCGGAATGTAGGGCATTTTAGCCTCAAGCTCGTTCAACGCTTCGTGGATCAGCGAGCATAAAACATCCTCTTCGCTCATTTTGTACGTATGAGCTAAGGCTTTAATGCGGACTTGATCGGTTTGGAACAGCTGAACAGGCACTTGGCTTTTTAAGTTAGCGGTTTGTGCATGGTTTTCCCAAGATTTCAGTAACTTGGCAAGGCTCTCTTTTCCCATACGAAAACTCCTTTTGGGTGTTAACTTCAGTCTAGACCGTGTTCTGTCTAACGTCAGGTTTCCATCGCTATTAAGTAAATAGAGGCATTTAAACCGTATCAGTTTCACTATAGACTGGGCGCTTCGAAAACGGGAGAGTAAATAATGGCTTTAGTGAAGTTTTTAGTCGGGTCTACATACGGTAACGCGGAGCAAGCTGCAGAAGACGCAGCCGACCTGTTAACCGAGGCCGGTCATACCACTGAAGTGATTAAAAAACCGACCCTTGATGATGTCACACAGGACGAAGAGACCATCCTTCTTTTCTGTACGGCAACCATCGGCCAAGGGGATATCCCGGATAATCTGCTGGCCTGTTACGAGGCGCTGCACGATCAGGCACCGTATCTTGCGAGCCGTCAGTACGGCATCATTGCTTTGGGCGATAGCTCGTATGAAGAGTTTGCAGGGGCCGGTTATCAGCTACAAGAGTTAATGTACGATCTACAAGCGAAACCGATCATGCCAATGCTGACCATTGATGCGATTGAAACGCCAGACCCAGAAGAGCCGATTGCCGCGTGGATTGATCAGCTAAAGGGCAAGCTTTAAGGCAAAGCTGCTGTCTTAGCGATTCACCCGTCGAAAGTGCTCGTCAAACCAGTGTAAACAATCAGAGGAGGGGATCGGTTTACTGAACAGATATCCCTGTAACTGATCGCACCCTTCTTTTCTAAGAAACTGTTGGTGTGCTGAAGACTCTACCCCTTCGGCGCACACCAATAGATCCATACTGTGGCCTAACAAGATAACCGCTTTGGCGATGGCCTCATCGTTCTGATTGTTAGGAATATCTCGCACCAGTGATTGATCGATCTTAACTTTATGCACGGGCAGCATTTTTAAATAACTGAGCGATGAGTAACCTGTACCAAAATCATCCAGCGCCAGTTTGAACCCCAGCGCACGCAGCGCATTTAAGACAGGAGTCACCTCATCTTGGTGCTTCACGACCAGATTTTCGACGATCTCAAACTCCAGTTGCTCGGGCGTAATAGCGTAGCGCTTTTGCATGGTTTCGACCCAACCCACTAAGTTGTGGTTTAGGATTTGTCGTGCGGCCAAATTGACCGCAATGCGGGTGTGTTCAAGCGCGGTACCGCGCCACTGAACCAGCTGTTGGCAGACTTGTTCAATGACCCAGTCGCCGACCTGGGTCATCAGACCGATCTCTTCAAGCACATCTAAAAACGCGTTAGGCGCGAGCAGACCGCGTTCAGGGTGTTGCCAGCGCAGCAGGGCTTCCATACCAGAGAGCTGGCCTGTAACGGCATCGATCTGTGGTTGGAAGAAGACCCGAAATTCTTGCTGTTGCAGCGCTCTTCGAAGCTCGTATTCAAGTCGAATCCACTCTTCCACCACGGTTGAGTGTTCTTTACGATAACAGGCAAAGTTATTGCGACCTTCCTCTTTGGCTTTGTGCAAGGCGGTTTCGGTGTTTTTCAAAAGGGTACTGCTGTCGTTCCCGTGCTCTGGGTAACACGCGATGCCGATGCAGGCACCGACATAAATGTGCTGTCCATTCAGTCGAAAGGGCGCTTCTAGGGCTTTAAAGATGGCGGCAGCGCGCTGGGTGGCGTCTCCCTGAATGGCACACGGGGTTTTAAGAATCATAAACTCATCGGCGCCTATTCGGGCTAAGAGTTCACCACGTTTTAAGACCAGTTGTAAGCGGTGTGCAATCTGCTTCAGTAGCAGGTCGCCTGTGGCATGGCCAAAGGTTTCGTTAATGTATTTAAAGCGATCCAAATCAAGCATTAGGATAGCGAAGCGGTCAGTCCCTTCTTGAATAGCATCGTGCACGCGTGCGCGCAGCATCTCCCGGTTAGGAAGGTCGGTCAAAGGGTCGTTTTGCGCTAAGTATTTAAGTCTGGCTTCGGACTCTTTTTGGTTACTTAGGTCGGCGGCGACGTTAACCACATGGGTTATTTGCCCATCTTGGTCGCGGACTAAGGTGATATGCACCCATTGTGGATAACGAGCCCCGTCTTTACGACGGCTCCATACCTCGCCTTGCCACTTGCCCTCTAGGTGCAGGGCGTGCTCAATCTCTTGAAGCTGTCGCCGGTCCACTAGGCCTGCATTGAGCAGCTGCGGTGTCTGGCCCAACAGTTCATCTTGGGCGTAGCCAGACATCTCGCAATACGCGCGATTGACCCGCACAATTTGATTGTGGGTATCGGTGATTAAAATTCCCTCGTTGGTGGCTTCAAATGCAACGCCTGCCAACTCCAGCTCCATGCGGGTTCGTGCCTGATCCGTGACATCTAATGCGATGGCGTTCAACTTAGTGAGCTTGCCATCAGATTGCCATTCAGGGGTAAAACTAAACAAGAGCCACCTAGCTGAATCTTCATTGATGAATCGAAATGCATGCGTCCATAGTACATTCTCGTGACGCTCGGTTTTCAATAATGCTTCTAATGTGGTGCGATCTTTTGGGTGCATCGAATCCAAAAGGCCACTCAACGCGTGCGGTTGGGTGTCGGGTTCGGTCATCAGGGACTTAGCGCGTCGACTGACAAAACTCAGCAAGGGGGCTTGTTGATCATCCAACTCGATCTGCAGCACCACGCCTGGTATAGCATCGGTCAGCTGGGTAAATCGATCTTCCGATAAGCGCAAGCTTTGCTCGTTCAGGTCTTTTGCTAAAGCGATGCTAACGATGTGGGCCGCGTTTTCTAGAATCTGAGCCTCAAATGGGGAAGGGCTGCCACTGACCTCGCGAAGAATCGCGCAGCACCCCAGAAGCTGCTGCTCGGCATTGAGTAACGGGTAGGCCCATCCACCTTGAAATCCGAGCTGTTGTAACATCGATGCTTCATTGGAGGGGGTTATCCCTTTCAGGAGGTCGTACTGCGGCTCGCGGTTAAACGCGCAACGATTCCACGCGGCACCATCTGCCATGGGGGCTTGTTGGTGCAAAACTTCTTTAAGAAGCGCGGGGACGCTGGGTTTACCTAGCAGCTCTAGCCGCTCGTAAGTGGGGTCAAAGCGATAGATCAGGAAGACCCCATCCAAGAGAACCTGGGTCTGTTTGCTCAGCGTGTCCAAAACATCCGATAAGTCATCGCCCAGCGCAATACGGCTCATTAAGTCACGCTGAAACGACAGCAGCTGTTTAAGCTCTGTTGGTCCTGGGGGGTGGCGCTCGGCGCGATGGGTTAGCGGTGTTAATGATGTAATCTGCTCGAGCGCTGAATTCATTTACAACATACCTTAATGCCTGCCTATGTGACCGGCATGAAACGACCGCTACATTAACGCTTAATAAAACCGCGGTCCTGCAAATAACCTAACATATGAGGTCGTGCTTCTTTCGCCAACATGCCGGAGATTTGATCAGTCCAGCCCGACACCTTGTTGTTGCCGGTGCGGCTTTGGTAATACGCCTCTATCTGTTGATCGTAATCGGCCAGTTTCTGGGTATCTTGAGTGTCGTCGTACTGATTTTCCTTAAAGATGACCTCCAAAGGAAGGCGTGGCTTGACCTCTGGGTCTTGATCCGGGTAACCAAGACACATACCAAACACGGGGTAAACCAACTCAGGCAGATTTAACGCCTCGCTGGCGCGTTGGATTTGATTGCGCAAGCCGCCAATATAAACCAAGCCAAGCCCCATCGATTCCGCCGCGACGGCTACGTTTTGGGCAAACAAACCGCAATCCACTGTGGCGGTTATAAATTGCTCTGTAAAGCCGCTCTGCATATCCGCATCATGCATTTGGCAAGCCAATTGATGGCGTTTCATATCGGCACAAAACACGAGAAACGTAGGGGCGCTTTTGACGTAGGGCTGGCCGCCTGCACAGGCCATCAACTCTTCGCGAAGCTTGCTGTCTGTCACATTGATCACCGTACATGCCTGAATAAAGCTCGATGTGGCCGCAGCTTGCCCGGCTTGTATCAGTTCCACCAATACCGATGGGGCAATGGCGGTGTCCTTAAAGGCGCGAATAGAGCGGTGGCTTTTCAGTAAGGCAAGAGTGTCGTTCATAGTGGTGATCCGTTATTCATTTTTAGTGATCGAGATACCTCGAAAATACCTCTTTTTAGCGACAACGTGAAGGCAACAGCCTGTTGTGGCTAAACGACCTAAAAGAAACTCACAGCGACGCCGTAACACACGTGCCACCAAGGGGATTGGCTGATATGATGTTGGCCTTTCGTAGCATTTTGACTTAGGAACGCGTTACCCATGGATCGACGTTATCGTCTTGTATTAGCTTGCCCAGACCGAGTGGGTATTGTGGCAATGGTCAGTAACTTTATCTCCAGCCACGGTGGATCCATTCTTGATGCGAATCAACACACTGACCCGATCACCGGTTGGTTTTTTATGCGTGTCGAGATCCGTGCCGAATCTTTGCCGTTCTCATTAGAAGCGTTGAAAGAGGGCTTTGCGCCGATCGCGCAGTCTTTCAATATGCGTTGGGACATCAACGATTCCTCAAAGCCAAAGCGTGTGGTCTTGATGGCCAGTCGCGATGCGCACTGTTTGGCGGATCTTCTGTACCGCTATCACGCCAAAGAACTGGACTGCGTTATCCCATGTGTGATTTCTAACCACGATGATCTTCGCAGCATGGTCGAGTGGCATGATATCCCTTACTACCATGTACCGGTGAATAAGGACGACAAAGAGCCGCACTTTGAAAAGGTGAAATCCCTGATCGAAGAGCACGATGCGGATGTCATTGTCCTGGCGCGCTACATGCAGATTTTGCCGCCCACTCTTTGTTCGGATTACCCTGGCCGGATTATTAACATCCATCATAGCTTCTTACCTTCCTTTGCAGGTGCTCGTCCTTATCATCAAGCGCATGAGCGCGGGGTTAAGCTGATCGGCGCAACGTGTCACTATGTGACCGAAGACCTCGATGCTGGGCCGATTATCGATCAAGACGTGATCCGCATCAGTCACCGCGACCACCCTGAAGACATGGTGCGTCTCGGTCGAGATGTCGAGAAAAACGTACTCTCACGAGGCCTTCGTTGGCATCTAGAAGATCGTATTTTGGTACACGGCAACAAAACGGTTGTGTTTAACTGATTGATTTTTAGCAAGTGCCACTTAATGGGAGTGGCACTGGCTCCCAGATACTCTACAATGAGAGTATCGTCGATAATAAAACTGGGCCGGTGGGCACCGGTCCTCATGACAAGAAGGAGCGGTATCATGCTAAAATCAGTCAGCGTACATGACTATATGGCGACAGGGCTTATTACATTTTCGCCAGAAACGGATCTGTTCGAAGCCATTTCGACCTTACTTGAGTACCGTATCTCCGGTGCACCAGTCATCACTCCAAAAGGTGAGCTGGTGGGACTTATTTCCGAAGTTGATTGTCTTAAGGCCATCCTGACTTTGACGTATCACGAAGAAGAGCGTGGTGGTAAAGTAGGTGACTACATGGCCAAAGATGTAGAGACGGTCAGTTATGACGCCGACATTGTAGATGTCGCAAAAATTTTCATTGATAAAGGCCGACGCCGACTCCCCGTGGTTAAGCAGGGCAAGTTGGTAGGGCAGATCAGCCGCCGAGATATCCTAAGGGCCGTAGAGACCTTTGCGAAGTCTGGCTGAGCCAGCGCCTTCTTTCCTAAGTGGTAGTTATTACATGTCGTTTACGGTACCTGAAAAGCCGATGCTTATTTATCCCTCTTTGATGAGGGAGTTGGGTATTGATGCGGCCCTTTTGCTTGGTCAATGCTACGAGTTGCTGACCAACCCTATGATCGCGCACCACTCAGAGCAGGGCCGCGAACTACTGCTCTCGCGTGAACAATGGGCGCATGTCACTCAGTGGTGGGATGCGAGCACAGCGGAAACCCTCATTCGCCGCATCGCTGATGCACAATACCTCACTGTAAGTTTTGCCAGTGACGGTCGAGTTCATATCCGCGAAGCGCGTAAGGCGGTCGAGCCGCAACCAATGCAGACGGCGGATGTGCAGCCTATTCATCAAGCGCCCTCGCCAGAGGTTGAGCTTACTGAGCTACCGGTTTACGACACACCGCCACCGATGCCAAGGCGGCCCTTGCCCTCGAAAAATGCTTCGGTTCGTGAGCGCGGGCCTGCGCCTGTATTTGGGGGCAGTATCGGTTGGAAAAAACGCGGCAACACAGAGGCGCAACAAGATCGACTTCAGCAGTTGTTTGAACAGCATGAAGAGCGCAACCAAAAGCTTCACCCGATGGCGATGGGCTGGACGCCATCCGAGATGTTTTTCTCGATGCTGCCGCGCCATCAAATCCCAAAAGAGTTTGCGGAAACCTGTCTTGATGAGTTTGTTCTGTACTACATCGATAAAGACCGGAAAGAGAGCAATTGGGATCAAAAATTCTTAGCCTGGGTTAAGCGTGAATGGGTCAAGAAGCAAACTCAACAAGCACGCGAACAGCGCCAAGAGGGTTTTAACGGTACGAAATATGAAGACTCCCGCACAGATACTCGCGAAAAACGAAAACGGGTTACCGCAGCCATACTCGACATCAAAGACACCGACTGGTAACCCGCAGGACAGCGCCCAGCAGTCAAAGCCGCGTGGTTTATCGGTAGAAACGAAAGCGATGGTCAATATGATCTTCGCGCGTTTTATGGCGATATATGGGCATCGTTTCAAAAGCTGCTTCGAAACCCAAGAAGAGATCGTGATCGCAAAGCGAGAGTGGGCGTTAAGCATCGATAGCTACACAGAAGCTCAGCTGGTCAAAGCGGTGGACCGATGCAAAGAGACGTTGGCGTGGATGCCAACTATCTCGGAGTTTTTATCCATATTGGAAGATTTAGGTGCCGGTGATGGTGTACCTGCCGTTCGGGCCGCTTACCTTGAAGCGTGCCAGCAAGCACATCGACCTTCGCAACACGCTTGGAGCCACCCAACCGTTTACCATGCGGGTAAAGAAACCGGTTGGTTTATGCTAAAAAGTGAGGAAGAAAAGGACACTTGGCCGCTGTTTCGATACCACTTTAATGCGGTTGCGCGTCGCTTTCGAAACGGTGAGTCACTCGATATCCCATCGCCCAAAGGCATCACGGATAATCGTGATGCGACTTTGTTTGAGTTTATTCAAAGCTGGTCTAAAACTCAGCCTGTCTCTGAGGAGCAAGCCAGCTCGCTACTCTATTACCTGACTAAGCTCGAAGGTACACGTGCGCGTGCGCTGTTCCGTCAAAAGGCTGAAGAAGAGGTCGCGCGTTTGGGGTTGGATATTCAACTGCCCGATTCAGTCGAGTCTTCTTTGTAAGTTGTCGATCTTCAGTGCTTAAGTTTGGCCATTGTTAGAAACTTTGGCCAAACATCTCCCCAATGGCTTTTGATAGGGCTTCGCTTCGCTCTGGGTTGCGCAAATCTTGCAGAATCAATACCCGAAGCGTTGGGATAAACATCAAATCGGCCAAAATGCGCGAAAAGCCCGATTGCCCGGCTTCCGAAACCGCCAGTGCTTCCAAGAAGGCATGCAGCACATCCGGGAAGTTTAAAGTCTCGTGACAGCGTGTGGCGATGGCCACCATCACTTCGGCCGATTCACTGACCGGATTATCAAAGCTCAGCAGCAATAGTTTTCGCAACGTTTGCTGATCGTGCCCCTGTGAGACACCTCGCAGCATAGCCGCCACTAAAGCAGGGCTTGGAGCGGCTTTGCTGAGCTCATCCTCGATGCGGTCGGCAAGCGCTGCAAGCAGTGTGTGGGATAGCTTGGTGTGCTCAAGACAGGTACACAGGGCGCTGAGTGGCTCGTTTGGTAGGTTATGAATGGCATTGAGCACATACGCGCTGTGGTTACCTTCTTCGATACGTGAGACGAGATCGGCAATGCCTTGGTAACCCACACCTTGCCAGTGCTCCCAGCCTAGGTCGCCGGAAAAGTACGCTTTGGCACCATTAAAAAAACTGCTTGGTGCTTGGTGAGTGAGCTTTGAGGCCATCGCGTGGAACATGGCCATCTTTTCTTGGTCTGGCGTAAACGAGAAGGGGTTGTCTTTCAGTGCGTCGTGCTGCTCATCCAGTGTTTGGTTATCCAGCATTTGCTGGATGTTTTGCATCAAACGGCCCAAGAAATCATCGCGCACGGCTTGCACCAAAAAGCCTTGTTCATCGAGTGGAAACTTCAAGAACCAAACCACGTTTTGCTCGGGCGTTTTGGGGTTCCAGATGAACAACGCCATCCAAGCTTGATGCAGGTATGGGGCTGGGTAGGGGATAAGTCCCTGTTCAAACTTATCGAACTGATCTTTACTCAGTTTACTGATGCGCCGACCCATATCCAAAATGCGGTACTGGGTTCCACTGGTGCTCAATAGTTCGGTCAGGCTGGTAAGTGACATTGGATTCCCCTCTTCAATCAGCGGGGCATTTTAGCAATCTCGATCCGGGTATGCACCTGCACCTTGGATGCAAAAAAGCCCGCTAAAAAACGGGCCTTTAAAAAGCATTTAGTGGGTGATGCGTAAACAGGCATCCACCTGCTGGATTAAGTGCAATAACGCTTTGGTGTCGGCGCTATTGAGTTTGAAGGCTTCTTCTGCCATTGGGTGAATATCGCTGTTACTTGGCAAAGGATGGCGCACTTGGACCATGTGGCGAAAGCGCGGCACCATGATCCATTGAACCCACTCATGAAACTCAAGAGTATCGACACAAAACGGTTCAGGGCTGTTTAGGGCTTTGTCGCTGGGAGGCGTCTCGGCCCATAAGCCTTGGTTGTTCATTTCGGTTTCAATCGCGTCCAAAAGGAACAGCAGTTGTTGTGCTTTTTTGGTCATGGGTGCGTGCTTACCTCTGAGATGCTTTAAGTGATTCGCTGATCAAGAACGCCAGCTCCAGCGCTTGTTCGCCATTTAAGCGAGGGTCGCACTGGGTGTCGTATTGATCGGCCAAGCCTTCTTCGGTGATTTGATACGCGCCACCTGTGCATTCGGTCACGTTATGGCCTGTCATCTCAAAATGCACACCGCCCGCGTAGCTGCCTTCGGCTTTGTGTACCGCAAAGAAGGTTGTAAGCTCGGTCAAAATGTCATCGACATTTCGAGTTTTGTAGCCGTTATGCGCGGTTTTTGTGTTGCCGTGCATCGGGTCGGAGCTCCAAACGACTGAGCGGCCTTCGGCCTGAATCCGCTTAACCAGAGGCGGTAACAGCTCACCCACTTTACCCGCGCCCATGCGAGCAATCAGGGTAATGCGACCGGCTTCGTTCTCTGGGTTTAGGATATCCAACAGGCGGATCATGTCATCTTCAGAGGTGGTCGGGCCCACTTTGACGCCGACGGGGTTTTTCACACCGCGTAAAAATTCGACGTGGGCATGATCTGGCTGGCGAGTACGATCGCCAATCCACAGCATGTGAGCCGAGCAGTCGTACCAATCATTCGACAAACTGTCTTGGCGAGTCATCGCTTGCTCGTAACCCAGCAGTAACGCCTCGTGCGAAGTGTATAAGCTGGTTTCGCGGATTTGCGGTGTGTTGGCAGAATGAATGCCACAGGCTTCCATGAACGCCAAGGTTTGGTCGATCTGATCCGCTAGGTGCTGGTAACGCTCACCCAGTGGGCTTGCTGCCACAAAGCTTTGGTTCCAACGGTGCACTTCGTGAAGGTCGGCATAGCCGCCTTGCGCAAACGCCCGCAAAAGGTTCAGAGTGGCTGCCGACTGGTGATAGGCCTTTAGCAGGCGCTCTGGGTCGGGTGAGCGAGCCGCTTCTGTAAATTCAAAGGCATTTACAATGTCGCCGCGATAGCTGGGTAGGGCGATGCCATCCCTTGTTTCAAAATCGGAAGAGCGTGGTTTAGCAAACTGGCCGGCCATACGGCTGACCTTAACCACAGGCACGCGCGCCGAAAACGTCATAACGACGGCCATCTGCAACAAGACTTTAAAGGTGTCACGAATTTTGTTCGCACTGAACTCGGAAAAGCTCTCAGCACAGTCTCCGCCTTGCAGCAGAAAGGCCTGACCGTTAGCCACTTTGGCAAGGTCGGCTTTGAGAGATCGGATCTCGCCGGCAAAGACTAAAGGGGGAAGCGCTGCAAGGTCTGCTTCAACGGCCTTTAGGTGAGCCTGATCCGTGTATTCCGGTTGCTGGACGATCGGGTGTGATCTCCAGCTCTCTGGTGTCCAGTGAGTCATTGTCTTATCGTTGTTTGTCTTTAAAAAAGGATCGTTCAGTTTAAGCAATCACTACGAATATACAAGAGATCGCCTGCCATGAATCATGGTACACCTAATCATCCATTAGCCTAATGCGTATTTTATCAACGCACTTTTGCGGTGCCTTTGATCAGTCGCTATCACAAGAGGGAAGATCACCATGTCACATGAAGACCGTCGGAAGGGAGAAGCCGTCCGCCGTGAAGTAATGGGCGATGAGTTTGTCGATCGTGCGCTTAGTCAGGTGACTGAGCTAACCGAGCCAATGCAGGCGTGGATTAACGAACATGCCTGGGGATCAACTTGGCAGCGCGAAGGCTTGCCTCGCCAGACACGAAGCCTTGTAACCATTGCCATGTTGGCGGCCTTGAAAGCGCCTACTGAGCTTAAAGGTCATGTCCGCGGCGCGTTACGCAACGGATGCACTGCGCAAGAGATACAAGAAGTGCTACTGCATTCATTTGTGTATTGCGGCGCACCGGCAGGGCAAGAAGCGTTTCGTGCCGCAAAAGAAGTGATTGAACAGTGGGAAGAAGCGCAGGATTGATGAGTACTCTAAACCGCTGCCTCAGTGTTGAGGCTGTGGCACAAGCGTTCTCACGTCAGTAACAGGCTAATCGCGTAACTCTTAAATCAACTCGCTCATTACATAATTAGGCAGAGCGGATGCCCGTCAAGGTGCTGAACGACACCTCTTTAGCTGTATCTAGGAAGTCGACCATAAACTCGGCGTTCTTCTGGTCTTCACGAATGGCGGCGTACAGCGTGCACCATACCCCTTTCTCGCCCAGTGATTTGGCCAGTACATAATCTTTTTGAAGATATTCGTGCAAAGCCCAATTGGGTAGGGCGGCTACACCGCGACCGCTGGCCACCAACTGCAGCATCATCAGCGTAAGCTCTGCGGTTCGCACCTCTTTGGGTTCGGCCCCAGCAGGTTCTAAAAAGCGAGTAAAGAGATCCAATCGGTTTTGATCCACCGGGTAGGTGATCACCGTTTCTTGCTCAAGGTCAAACGGTTGGATGTATTTCTTCGACGCTAAACGATGACGTTTGGAGACGGCCAGTAAAGACTCATAGCTGAACAAAGGGATGTACATAATCCCTGTTTTAGGTTCAGGGTCAGAGGTGATCACCAAGTCCAGATCACCGCGCGCAAGGGCAGGCAGTGGGTGGAAGGTGAAACCACTGGAGAGATCCATTTCAACTTCGGGCCAGTGTTGGCGAAAGTGATCAATGGTCGGCATCAACCAGTCAAAGCAGCTGTGACAATCAATGGAGATGTTCAATCGGCCCGCTTCACCGCCTGCCAAGCGAGCGATGTCCCGCTCGGTATTGCGGATCATCGGCAGGACTTCGTCGGCTAACGTGAGCAGGCGCTGCCCTGCGGATGTAAAGCAGATGGGCTTGGTTTTACGAATGAACAAAGAGCAGTTGAGACGATCTTCGAGATCCTTGATCTGGTGTGAGAGGGCCGATTGTGTCAGGTGGACACGTTCAGCGGCTTCAACCAGACTGCCTGCGTCGCGCAGCGCGGATAACGTTTTAAGATGTCGGAGTTCAATCATGCTTCAATCCCAGGTTGGCTGTGCACATATCAATAAGAACAGTTTAGACCCAGTCTATGAAAAACGGTCAATAAAGTCATATTGACCGTTATATCAGCTTATTGAACCAGTAGGAATTCAAGCAGCGCTTTTTGTGCGTGAAGGCGGTTTTCGGCTTCATCGAACACAACAGAACGTGGGTCGTCCATCATTTCTGCACTGACTTCCTCGCCACGGTGGGCTGGTAGGCAGTGCATAAACAGAGCGTCTGGCGCAGCTTTATCCATCAAAGTCGTATTGACCTGGAAACCATCAAATCGTTTCAAACGCGCTTCTTGTTCATCCTCTTGCCCCATGGACGCCCATACGTCAGTCGTCACCAAGTGAGCACCGGCGACCGCCTCTTCTGGCGAGTGGGTGATCATCAAGCGGTCTTTGTATTGCTCGATCAGCTCGGCTTTGGGTTCAAACCCTTTCGGACAAGCGATGTTCAGTTTGAAGTCCAGCATGGCCGCCGCGTTCATGTAGGATTGGCACATGTTGTTGCCATCG
The DNA here is from genome assembly GCF_056160565.1 of Neptunomonas sp. ABH4_499. Lineage (NCBI taxonomy): Bacteria > Pseudomonadati > Pseudomonadota > Gammaproteobacteria > Oceanospirillales > Oceanospirillaceae > Neptunomonas > Neptunomonas sp. ABH4_499. Next base: position 174,151 of record NZ_JBSWXK010000006.1, read on the forward strand.
CCAATCCACGCAACCGTTTTGCCCTTAATGTCGCCACGGTGCTCGAAAAACGTTTGCATGTCGGCCAACAGTTGGCACGGATGGTAATCATCGGTCAGCGCATTGATCACTGGCACGCGTGAAAACTCTGCAAAACGCTCCACGATGTCATGGCTAAAGGTACGGATCATGACCACATCGACCATGCTTGAGATCACACGGGACGAATCTTCGATAGGCTCACCACGGCCAAGTTGGGTATCACGCGATGATAAGAACATAGCGTGGCCACCCAGTTGAGCCATACCCGCTTCAAAGGAAACGCGGGTTCGGGTCGAGGCTTTCTCGAAGATCATGGCCATCACTTTATTGGATAATGGCTCATACACTTCACCGCGGTTGCGCATCGCTTTTAAAGTCGAAGCGCGACCTAAGATGTGTCTTAATTCGTCGGGTGTTAAATCATTCAGCGTTAAAAAATGTCTGGTAGTCATAAATCAGAACCGCACGTCGCGGAACTCCTTGCAATACGGCTTTCTTTATTAAGGGAAGCGAACGAATTACGCGCGTGGTTTAGAGCGCTCGTCAGCTGCATAAATTTTGATCAGCTTGCACAGTGTGTTCACCAGCAAATCGGCCTCAGTGTCGTTCATGATCAGAGGCGGTAATAAACGTACCACTTTTCCGCCCCCAGTCACGTTGATCAATAAGCCCTTTACTTTCGCTAAAACGGCAAGCTCGGAGCCGGCTTCGTTCAGCTCAATAGCGATCATAAGGCCTTGGCCACGAATCTCTTTGATGTAGTTCATGCCTTCAAGGACATCTTTGATGCCCGCCAAGATGCGCTTACCCAATTCGTTAGCTCGTTCACACAGGCCTTCACTCATGATGGTCTCTGTTACGGCAAGGCCGACTGCGCAGGCTAATGGCGTTCCGCCAAACGTAGAGCCGTGAGCGCCAGGTGCAAAAACTTCTGCGGCGCGACCGCGGGCAATGCAGGCACCAATCGGGAAGCCGTTACCTAGACCTTTTGCGGTAGTAACAACGTCAGGCACGATGTGGGTATGTTGATACGCAAAGTAGCGACCGGTTCGACCATTGCCAGTTTGGACTTCATCCAGCATCAGGAGCCAGTCATTCTCGTCGCAGATGTCACGCAGCTCGCCAAGGTATTCTTTTGCTGGGATACGAACACCGGCTTCACCTTGAATAGGCTCAACAAAGATTGCAACCACGTTCTTGTTGTTGGCGGCAATGGCTTTGATGGCGTCGATATCATCGTAAGGTGCGCGAATGAATCCGCTGACCAATGGCTCAAAGCCTGCTTGTGCAGAGCGATTACCGGTGGCCGTTAATGTTGCTAATGTACGACCGTGAAACGCACCGTCCATAACGATGATGGTAGGGGTGTCGATGCCTTTACTATGACCGAATTTACGCGCCAGTTTGATGGCCGCTTCATTCGCTTCTGCGCCTGAGTTGGCGAAGAAGACTTTATCCATACCCGATATATCACACAGTCGATCGCCCAGTTCTTCCTGCAATGGAATGCGGTAGATGTTGGAGGTGTGCATCAGTTTACCGGCCTGTTCTGTAATCGCACGAGTCACAGCTGGGTGAGAATGGCCAAGGCCACACACAGCAATACCCGACAAAGCATCCAGGTAACGGTTACCGTCGGTATCGAACAGCCATGCTCCTTCGCCAGACTCAAAGCTGACGGACAAGCGGTTGTATGTGTTCATCAAGGACGGATACGTCATAGTAAGTCTCCCTTACAACGCAAAAAGGCAGCCAGAGCTGCCGTTTGAGCAAAACATTTTATTGTCAGTGTCGAATTTTCGCAAATTCGCGTCCGTTTCTCTTTAATTAAGACGCATTTGACCCCATATTAGCAGTAAATCAGGCATTTGCGATGCCTTTTTCTGCTTTTTTGCAAGCGTAATCTTTCTCTTTGAAACCCAATAATAACCGAGTTAAAGGGTTGGGTTTTGTGTTAGCATTACGCTCAAACAGACGTTGAGTTCGCTTGGCGCCTAACAATAAGGACCGGATCGACAGAATCGTGATTACTCGAGCAAACCCGTTTCCGAGTAAGTAGAGAGCAACTCCGGTGGATCGTTAAAACCCGTGTTATAGAAGGTAGACTCATGAGTACGCTTGAGACCATTAAAGACCAGATCGAAAATAATGCCATTCTTTTGTACATGAAAGGCACACCGCGCTTCCCACAGTGTGGTTTCTCATCTCGTGCGGTTGAAGCTTTGATGTCTTGTGGTGAGCGCTTTGCGTTCGTCAACATTCTGGAGAATCCAGACATTCGTCAAGAGTTACCGGTTTATGCAAACTGGCCAACGTTCCCACAGTTGTGGGTCAATGGTGAGTTGGTGGGCGGTTGTGACATCATCACCGAGATGCACACATCAGGTGAGTTGCAAACCCTGATCAAAGAAGCTGCTCAAAACGACGATTCGGCTGCTGAATAAACAACCAAACTCTTTGTGATACGCCGTTAAAATGCGCGTTACAATGTAAGTGATCACAAAGGGTTGTTTTGAGCTTTCTGCACTGACATTATTTGTTCATGGATGTCTGTAACTCTACAGATATCTGATTAACACTTGGAACTTAACGGAGAATACAATGGGTGTATTAGTAGGAAAACAGGCTCCAGATTTCACCGCTGCAGCGGTATTGGGCACTGGCGAAATCGTTGACACGTACAACCTGAAAGAAGCGATCAAAGGTAAATACGGTCTGGTCTTTTTCTACCCTCTGGACTTCACATTCGTATGTCCTTCTGAGCTGATCGCTCTGGACAAGCGTATGGATGCATTCACTGAGCGTGGCGTTGAAGTGATCGGCGTATCTATCGACTCTCAATTCACTCACAACGCATGGCGAAACACACCGGTTAACCAAGGTGGTATCGGTCCGGTTAAGTACACTCTGGTTGCTGACACTAAGCACGAAATCTGCCAAGCGTACGACGTTGAAGCAGATGCGGGTGTTGCATTCCGTGGCGCGTTCCTGATCGACAAAGAAGGCAACGTACGTTCTCAGATCGTTAACGACTTGCCACTGGGTCGTAACATGGACGAGCTGATCCGTCTGGTTGACGCTCTGCAATTCCACGAAGAGCACGGCGAAGTTTGCCCAGCGGGTTGGAACAAAGGCGACGAAGGTATGAATGCATCTCCAGAAGGCGTTGCAAAATACCTGTCAGAGTCTTCTGACAAACTGTAATTAATACGCTTTTTTAAGAAAACCCACGTTCTGACGTGGGTTTTTTTTTGTTCATTCGAGTTAAGATATAATACATTTCGTACGTATTGATCCGATTTAATGTAAAGGAAAAGAAGCGATATGCAATCAACCAAACTTTTGGGTGTTTTGGCGTTAAGTGGGGTTATTGGTCTGGCAGGCTGTGCTGAAGTACCCAAAGCAAAATGGCAACAGAGCACGCCTTTGTGCGTGGCGGCCGGTGCAGTTGCAGGTGGCGCAGGTGCGGCAGCCGCCGACAGTGAAGCGGCAGCAGGTGCGTTGGTCGGTGCAGGTATTGCGTATCTTTTCTGCCATAAAGAGGCGGTGTGTAAAGCTGATGAGGTTCGTGTCGGTCAATCGTGCGAGCTGGATTCCGACCGTGACGGTATTATCAATGCGGATGATCAATGCCCATCAACGGTCCCATACGCCAAAGTAAATGCTCAAGGGTGTGAGTTAGATTCGGATAACGACGGTGTTGTGAATCGCTTAGATCAATGTCCAGATACCGTCGAAGGTGCTATGGTTAACGCCTTTGGTTGTGCGAACGATGAAGATAAAGACGGTGTCCCGAATGAGATGGACTTGTGCCCTAACTCCGTTGTAGGGCGTGCGGTTGATCAGAACGGATGTGAGCCAGAAAAAGAGATAACCTTAAATGGGGTTGAGTTTGAGTATAAATCCTCTGATCTGACAGCGCAGGCAAAACTTCGTCTTAACGATACGGTGCAGACCCTTAAGGCCAATAGCTTCTCCTATGAGGTTCAAGGTCATACCGACTCTGTGGCATCCGATGAGTACAACCGCCGTTTATCCAAGTCCCGTGCAGAATCGGTTAAGAGCTACGTGGTATCTCAAGGTATTGATGCCTCTCGTTTGACCGCCGTTGGTTTGGGAGAAGCAAAACCGATTGCGAGCAATGCCACAGAAACTGGGCGTGCGCAAAATCGTCGAGTGGTATTGGTTTTGAAGTAAGTCTTTAAGAAGTGAGCGCTTTAAAAAGTACACAAAAATAGCGGCCTATGCCGCTATTTTTATTTGGATTCGTAAACGCGTTTTCGAGCGTATCAGTCAGAGTCCTGCAGCGCTAACACCATGTCCCAGCCACCTAAGTCTTTCCAGCGGTTAACAATGCCGCAGAAAAGCTCGGCCGTTTTTTCGGTGTCATAAAGCGCTGAGTGGGCTTGCTTCCCATCAAAGGGGATTCCGGCAACATCACAGGCTTTCGCTAACACGGTTTGACCGTAAGCCAAGCCTGCTAAGGTTGCGGTATCGAACGTTGAGAAGGGGTGGAATGGATTGCGCTTAATGTCGGTACGTAATGCAGCTTGCGACACAAAGCCGTGATCGAACGAAGCGTTGTGGCCCACTAAGATAGCGCGTTTGCACCCATGTGCTTTAACCGCTTTGCGGATCGGTTTAAAGATGATCTCAAGTGCTTCAAGTTCGGGTACGGCTTCGCGGTCTGGGTCAAACGGGTCAATCCCCGTAAAATCCAGAGCGGCGCGTTCTAGGTTGGCACCTTCAAAAGGGTCCACTTGCGCTGAGAAGGACTGATCAGGGATCAAATACCCTTGCTCATCCATCGTCAGAGTAACGGCGGCAATCTCTAAAAGCGCATCGGTTTTCGCGTTAAATCCGGCTGTTTCTACATCCACGACCACTGGAAGATATCCGCGAAAGCGCTCAGCCATGAGGTGAGCTGCTGAGTGATTGTTCAAAAGGGATCCTTACCGCTTATAACGGACAATGTTTAAAAAGTGGTCAAACACACGTAATCCCATTCTATCAGGCTGCATAGATTAGGCCAAACCTCCCCCTTAAGCACAGACCAACTCCGCCGATACCTTTAAGTGGATATGATTTGTTAATCGTTGGTGCACTCTGAATGCGAGCAAGACTCTTACCTAAACAGTGTTTGATGCATGGCCGTAGCCTCGTGTTTACGGGGCTTTTGGGTGTTTGTCTCGTCTCAAGTGCCGATGCCGTAAGCTTTGTTGCACCGATCGATGAGTCCCAGTGGGATCTGGAAGAATCCCGCTTCTACTGTAAGTTAAGTCAGCCTATACCGTCCTTTGGAGCGGGTACATTTGTGCACGAAGCAGGGGAGCGCGCCGTTTTTGAGCTGGTGCCCACCCAAAAAGGGAGTTTTTCGGGCAGTATTCGTTTAGTGGCTGCGGCATCACCTTGGCAGCCGGGCAGTGCACCTAAAGCGATTGGTAATATCCCGGTGACGATCAACGATCGAAAAGTCGTGGCTGATGAGCGCTACGCCGGTGAAATGCTCGCTTCTCTTTATGGCGGCATGTTCCCAACGTTTCGAATCCCAAACTGGTTGGGTTCAAGTCAAAGCGTGAATGTGGCGCTCTCCTCGGTTAATTTCCAAAAAACCTATCTTGATTATGCCAAGTGCGTGGATAACTTATTGCCGGTGAATTACCGCCAAGTGGCGCGGACGGCGGTGCTGTATCCTCCTGCGCAGTGGCGTTTATCCGATGCGACTAAGGATCGTCTGGATTTAATCGTCGAATATCTAAAAGAAGACGATAAAGTTCGCTCGGTCTTTGTCGATGGTCACTCCGACAATGCCGGTCGTCGCTTGCTTAACCGAGATCTGTCTAAGCAACGAGCCGAAGAGGTCACCCGCTATTTAGTGGCCCAAGGCATATCGGAAGATCTGATCACAACGCGCTTTCACGGTGAGCGTTACCCCGTTGTTCCAAACAATACGGCCGATAACCGAGCTCGAAACCGAAGAACCACAATTCGCCTTGAGCGAGACTGATGCGGCATTTTCTCTTTGTAAGTGATATGATTGGGCGCTTAATTCCGTTTGAGTGGCGTTAGCCGTTGATTCTTTGGAGCAGATGAATGTCTGATGTTAAAAAGGTTGTTCTGGCCTACTCCGGTGGTCTGGATACATCCGTTATTGTTCGTTGGTTGCAAGAAACCTACAACTGTGAAGTCGTAACGTTCACAGCCGATTTGGGGCAGGGCGAAGAAGTTGAGCCTGCTCGTGCAAAAGCGCAAGCTTTGGGTGTGAAAGAGATCTATATCGAAGATCTGCGCGAAGAGTTTGTTCGCGACTTCGTATTCCCAATGTTCCGTGCAAACGCAATCTATGAAGGCGAATACCTGTTGGGTACGTCTATTGCTCGCCCATTGATTGCAAAACGCCTGGTTGAAATTGCCAACGAAACCGGTGCTGATGCTATCTCTCACGGTGCTACGGGTAAAGGTAACGACCAAGTACGTTTCGAAATGGGCGCTTACGCTCTGAAGCCGGGTGTTAAAGTCATCGCACCTTGGCGTGAGTGGGAACTGACATCCCGTGAAACGTTAATGGCTTACTGCGAGAAGCATGACATCCCTGTCGATTTCTCGAACAAGAAGAAAAAGTCACCTTACTCAATGGACGCTAACTTGCTGCACATCTCTTACGAAGGCGGCATTTTGGAAGATCCTTGGGCCGAAGCTGAAGATGATATGTGGCGCTGGTCGGTTTCCCCAGAGGAAGCGCCAGATGAAGCGACTTACCTTGAGTTGAGCTACAAAAACGGTGACATCGTTGCCATTAATGGCGAAGCCATGTCTCCTGCGACCGTGCTTGAAACTCTGAACAAAATCGGTGGCGCTAACGGCATTGGCCGTTTGGACATCGTAGAAAACCGCTTTGTCGGCATGAAGTCTCGTGGTTGCTACGAAACACCAGGCGGCACCATCATGATGCGTGCGCACCGTGCGATCGAGTCCATTACTCTGGACCGTGAAGCGGCACACTTGAAAGATGAGCTGATGCCTCGTTACGCCGAGTTGGTTTACAACGGTTTCTGGTGGGCTGAAGAGCGTAAAATGCTGCAAGAGATGATCGATTACAGCCAGCGTCATGTGAACGGTGATGTTCGCCTGAAACTGTATAAAGGTAACGTGATTGTTGTCGGCCGTCGCTCAGAAGACAGCTTGTTCGATGAGAGCATTGCGACGTTCGAAGACGATGCGGGTTCTTACAACCAGAAAGATGCAGAAGGCTTTATCAAGCTGAACTCTCTGCGTATGCGTATCGCTGCAAGCAAAGGTCGTGATCTGTTAAAAGATTAATCCTGCCTGCTACGCATCAAGAAAACCCGCTTTAGGCGGGTTTTTTTATGGCAGAAAACAGAGTTGTTTTTGTAAAACGACACTTTTTTGCATAGGCTGAAGTAAGGCCCTTAATCAGTAGTAACCGATGTCGCAGCAGTTATCGAAACGATCGATTTTAATCGTGGATCACGACACCAAAGCCGTCGAGCAACAACGCCGCCTAATTCAATCAATGGGGGCGACGGTTGTTGATGTCGCTATTTCGGTCGATATGGCGATGATGATGCTCCGTCTTATGCCGTATGATCTGATCGTGATCAGCTATGATATGGGCGCACGACAAAAAACGGGTCTGCAACTGATCGAAGAGGCGCGCCGCGAAAGACTGGCTATCCATAAATCGGCCATTGTCGTGGCTGTGAATGATCAACCTGAGTTGAAGTACGCTGCCCTCATTAACGCCCCCGACCTGTTGATCAAAAAACCACTTCACGCCGCAGATGTTTCAAGGCTGATCGAAAAACTCAGCCGCATTAAGCGAGCCGTTGCGCCTGTTGAACACGCCTTAAACGAGCAAGAGTGGGAGTCAGCCCTCTTGTTTATCGCTAAATTACAAACCCTGTATCCTGCGCTGTACACCTACTTAAACCGTTTACGGGGGTATGCTCTTTTATCGCTTAATCGGTTGGCCGAGGCATTGGCCTGCTTTGATGAGGTGTATCAACAAAAAGGGGCTGTTTGGTCGGCACTGGGCAAGGGTGTTGTCCTCAATCGGATGGGACGCTTTGATGAGGCCAAGACGTACCTGAGCGATGTGTTGGATAAAACACACTACAGTGCCGATGCCTTTGAGGAGTTGGCGCTGTGCCATAGCCTTTGCGGGGACGCCTTTGCGGCTTTTATGTTGCTCCAGCGTGCCGCCTTACTGCAGCCTGGAGCGGTTACCGTGCAACTTCGCTTAGCGGAGGAAGCTGCTTTTTTGGGGGAGTTTCAAGACGCGATCAAAGCCTACGAGGAGGCGATACGCCTAGGGAAGCATTCAACGCTGTTGGATGTGTCGGCTTACCTTGGACTCATTAAAATTCGCATCGCCGCGCTTGATCCAAAGAACATCAGTGATGCCGAGATAGACGCGGTATTAGCTGCAATTGATCAAGTAGAATATGAATTCAAAGGGTTGGATGCTCGGTTTGCTGTCCAGGTGTATCGGGCCATGATGCGCTATAAATTGCGTCAAAGCGCCATGGCTAAGGATCATCTTCAAAAAGCCGCCACACTGTTATCCAAGATGGATCAAGATGAGCACTTAATCTGGTCGTCTTGGTTACAGGAAGCCATCGAGGTAAATGGGATTGAATTAGCCTTGCCTGGCCCCTCGAAAAAAGAGGAGCCCCCCGCTTGGTTAACCTTATATCGGAAAGGGGTCGACTCCTCTTCACAGCAGGAGAATGTGCTGTCACTGGCTTACCTCAAAAAAGCCAATGCATTGGTGCCTGATAACTTATCGGTTTTGCTGGCCTACGGTGAAACCTGCATACGACAAGGTGAGACTCTCTCTGTATCCGAGTTGGCACCGATGATGTGTGCCTTGCATTCGGTGCCTTACGGCTGCCTAACCGCCCGGCAGGAGATTCGTGTGCGCCTATTACTCAAGCAGTTCAGTGCGTTAGTGGCACAGGAGGCTCAGATTAAGTCGTCTTCGTCCGATAAAATAGAAGGGTCTTCAGGGGATGAGGTCACTTCGCTGATGGAATCGCCCTGAATCATTCGGCGAGCAAGCTTACGAGTCAGTAACTTACGCTGCGCGCCGTTCGGTAAGTCGGTAAAGATGATCAGATTTTTATCGATCAAAACTTCGATCAAGTCCTCAATGATTCGCGTGATCGCTTGGTCGGATTGATCAAGGTAGCTGTCTGGGGAAAAGTTTTCATCTTCAACGGATAAAAACGCACGAACTTCCGGGTGGTAGAGATCCACCGGTTCGCTGCCAGCTTGAGCGGTTTCGGAAAGTCCGACGATGCGGCCTTCGGAGTTACGAATGGCGTAAAGCATTGAAGTGATATCTTTTCGTTCAGTATTTACATGTTAGTATGTAGCCCAATCTTTCTTTTGGTCAAGAAAATGGAAGTAACGCACGACGCTTTATTGAATTGTTTGGTTCATTTGACTCAACAAAATCATCGACCACTGTCGGCGGCTGCACTCAGGGATGGGTTACCGCTGGAAAATAATCGCCTGACGCCTAAATTGTTTGTTCGCGCGGCGAAGCGCGCTGGTTTCAGTGCGCGTATTGTTCAGCGATCGTTACAAGATATCTCTTCTTTGACGTTGCCCGCGGTCTTGCTGCTGGAAAATGACGACGCTTGCATCTTGCAAGAGTGGCACCCAGACACTGACGAGGTCACCATCATTCAGCCAGACAGCGGCGGTGCGCATACGCTTAGCCGTGAAGAGCTTGAATCCCATTACACGGGCTATGCTATTTTTTGCCGTTTGGAATACCGCTTTGCCGAGCAGGTATCCCGAGTGCTAGATCAAAAAGAGGGGCATTGGTTTTGGGGGACGATTTGGCGCTCCTCCCGTATCTATCGTGATGTGTTGATCGCGTCTTTTCTGATTAACCTCTTTGTATTGGCAAACCCGTTGTTTGTCATGAACGTCTACGACCGGGTGGTGCCCAATGCGGCGATAGACACCCTGTGGGTGTTAGCCATCGGTGTTATTACCGTATACATCTTTGATTTTGGATTAAAGATGCTGCGGGCGTACTTTATCGAAATTGCCGGTAAGAAAGCCGACATTTTGTTGTCGTCCATTCTGTTTGAAAAAGTATTGTCGCTGCAGTACGGGTCAATCCCCAATTCGGTCGGTGGCTTTAGCAGTAACTTACGAGAGTTTGAGAGCATCCGCACCTTCTTAAGCTCGACGACCAACACCATCATTATTGATATTCCGTTTGCGATCATCTTCTTGATTGTGATGGGCATCATTGGCGGCCCGTTAGTGGTTGTGCCGCTGGTGGGGATCCCCTTAATTGTGATCTTCTCCTTGATCACGGCTCGCAAATTGAAAGCGACGGTTGAGAAAACCTTTGCCGCCAGCGCGAAGAAAAACGCCACCTTGGTTGAAACCTTAACCGCAATGGAAACGGTCAAGACCCAACGCTCGTCTTCGGCCTTACAGCTTCAGTGGGAGCAAGCCGTAGGCTATATTGCTCAGTGGGGCTTGAAGGCTAAGATGCTGTCAGCATCGGTGACCAACTTTGCCGGTTTTGTCACACAGGTGTGTTCGGTCGCTCTGGTGATTACCGGTGTTTATCTGATTGCAGAGCGAGAGATCACTATGGGTGCGCTGATCGCCTGTGTGATCTTATCGGGACGTGTTTTGCAACCGATGGCGCAAGTGGCAGGTTTGGTGACCAGCTTCCACCAGTCCAAAGCGGCACTTGAAGCGTTAGAAAATATCATGAGCTTGCCAGATGAGCGCGACGCCGGGCGTCAGTTTGTTCATCGTCCAGAACTTAAAGGTAAGCTTGAATTTAAAGACGTTAAGTTCAAATACCCAGGCGCTGAGCACGCGTCCCTTGAGCGTGTTTCTTTCCGCATTCAAGCGGGCGAGAAGGTCGCTTTAATTGGACGTATTGGCTCGGGTAAATCGACCGTCGAAAAGTTATTGATGGGGCTGTACAAACCTGAAGAGGGTTCGGTGCGCATTGATGACATCGATATCAATCAGATTGACCCAGTGGATCTTCGCCGAAACATAGGTTACGTGCCGCAAGACATCATGCTGTTTAACGGTACGCTTCGAGATAACATCGTGATGGGGTCGCCGGAGGCCGAGGATGCGCGTTTAATCAAAGCATCTGAGCTGGCCGGTGTGGATCACTTCGTGAACCGACATCCTCACGGTTACGACATGCAGGTGGGGGAACGCGGTTCGTCTCTTTCTGGTGGTCAGCGTCAAGCCGTGGCCATCGCGCGTGCGCTGATTCATGAGCCAAGCATCATGATTTTGGATGAGCCGACCAATTCGATGGATAACACCTCGGAAGAGTCCATCCGTAAGCAGTTGGAAACCTACACCAAAGATAAAACCTTGGTGCTGATCACACACAAAATGTCTTTGTTGTCGCTGGTTGACCGAGTCGTCGTGATCGATAACGGATTCGTAGTCGCCGATGGTCCAAAAGCCGTGGTATTGGATGCCCTAAAACAAGGGCGTTTACACATTCAGCGTTAAAGGTAAGGCGTCAGCTCAATGAGTGACAAAGTGGATAAGCAAGACCTTAAATTTATGTCGAGTGTGAGTGAAGCCATGCTCGAACAAACGCCTAAAGGTGCACGTGTGCTGCTTTGGGCGATCTTTGCCTTCGTTATCATCGCGATTGTATGGGCAAACTGGGCAACGCTGGATGAGATCAGTCGAGGGGAGGGTGAGATCATCCCGTCACTGCAGCTGCAGCGTGTGCAAAACTTAGAGGGCGGTGTGGTCTCTGAGATTCTGGTTCATGAGGGTGATGTTGTCGAAAAAGGCCAGTTGCTGTTGCGCATCGATGACACGCGCTATGCCAGTACCTTTAAAGAGAGCTATGTGCGCCAGTTGGAGTTAATTGCAAAAGCGGCGCGTTTACGCTCTGAAGCTGAACAGACCGAATTTGTTGAGCCGTCTAATTTTCCCGAGCAATACCGAAGCTTAATCGAGCAAGAGAAAACCTTATTCCTAGCCCGTAAGCAGGAGTTGTCTAACAACAAAGCGATTTTAGAACAGCAAATTACCCAGCGAAGACAAGAGCTGCGTGAAGCCCAAGCAAAACGAACGCAGCTGCAGCGCAGTTATAACCTGCTGAATAAAGAGCTTCGTATCACTCAGCCGCTGGTAGGTGAGGGGGTTATCTCGGAGGTTGAGTTCCTGCGGCTGCAACGCCAGGTAAACGACTTAGCGGGTGAGCTGGATGGTATTCGCCTCAGTATTCCAAGGATTGAATCTTCTATTACCGAAACCGAGCGAAAGCTCTCGGAAGCCGAGTTGCAGTTCGTTAGTCTTGCGCGTCAAGAGCTAAACGAAGCCTCTTCGGAGGCGGCACGGATCAAAGAGTCGCTTGAAGGTATGCAAGATCGCATCACTCGAAGCGAAGTGCGTGCGCCGGTTAAAGGCACCATCAAGCAGCTGTTAGTAAACACGGTTGAAGGGGTTGTGCAGCCCGGTGATGACATTATCACCATTGTTCCGTGGGAAGATGAGCTGCTGGTGGAAGCTAAAATTTTGCCATCCGACATTGCTCGGGTTCGTGTAGGTCAGCCTGCGGTCGTCAAAGTATCGGCCTATGACTTTAGTATTTACGGTGGTGTGGATGCGACGGTTGTATTTGTATCCCCTAGTACAATACTCGATGAGGAACAACAACCGCATTATATCGTGCGCTTAAAAACACAAAGTCCGTTTATCGAGCGTGATGGACAAGAACTACCGTTAATGACGGGTATGACGGTTGCTGTTGATATCATCACTGGCGAGAAAACCGTTATGGATTACCTGCTAAAACCGATACTTAAAGCTAAGCAAAATGCGATGACAGAGCGTTAATGCGTTCATCTTGGTTTCATAAAGTAGTCGGTATAGTGCGCTTTATTGAGATGATCGACCGTTTTTTTTGAGTTGTGCTAGCAAAAACAAGAAGTTGTTCTAAACTTATTTGTGAATCACTCTCAGAAAAATTCGGTTTTTGTGAGGCCAGAGTGTCTCTGTTTGATGGAATGTTAGAATGAACCTGTATATAATTGGCGACAACTGTTCAGTGGTTGAGCGATGGTCTGCGTTTGCGGCCAGTCGTCAATTAAATCATGAGCGTATCTCGATCAACGTCAAAAAATCGTCCACAGAGACGAGCGTTGAAGGCATTGGGCTTATGCACCTGTCCTCTATTGAGGCGGGAGATGTAAGTCGCGTGCTGGATGTGTATCCCAATGTTAAATGGATCGCATTCTCGGATGTACCTAACGATCTGGAAGGACTTCGTTGCTTGGAAGCCGGCATCAAAGGGTACATTAATACTTACGTGACAGATTCAATCTGGCAAGAGTTGCTTAATGTTGTGCAAGGCGGTGATATTTGGGCTGGCCCATCCATCACACGGCTGTTGCTTCAACAGTATTTAACAGCAAAGCAACCCGCCTCCGTTGAAACACTGAACCTGACAAGACCGGAAACTCAATTCCAGCTGACGGAAAGAGAAACGGATGTTCTCGATTGTCTAAAATCCGGATTTACAAACAAAGAGATTGCCCGAAAATTGGAGATTACGGAGCGTACTGTAAAGGCGCATGTTGCTTCCATTCTTCGAAAAACGGGCAGTAAAGATCGAATATCCCTGCTTTTAAAGCTTTCGAACGTCGCATAACGACGAGGAAGCATCTGGAGGAAGAGAAGTGATTTTAAAAAGGACGTTATTGGCGATGGCGGTTGGCTTTGGCCTCCAGTCGGGTGCTCACGCTGTCGAGTTAGGTCAAGTGGTTGCTCAGGCGGTGCTGTCTAACCCTGAAATTAAATCTGTAATGAATGCTCGTAATGCGATCTACGAGGAAATCAACCAAGCGAAAGCGGGTTTTTATCCTCGTATCGATATTGCGGCGGGCATTGGTTACGAGTGGACCGACACTGTGTCCATCGACGACGTTGAATTAAAACGTCGCGAAGCCAGCATCAGCCTAGATCAAATGCTGTTTGACGGTTTTTTGACCGACAGTGAAGTAGATCGCCAATCCGCCCGTTTAGAATCACGTAATCACCGCCTACGCGAAGTGTCTGAGGAAGTCGCCTTAGAGACCGCACGCGCTTACCTAGAAGTTCTAAAACGTCGCGAACTGCTGAATCAAGCCAAAGAAACCCTGTATAACCACGTGCGTGTTTACGATCAGATTAAACGCCGTACGGAATCCGGTTTGGGCTCTCGTGCCTCCAGCGATCAGGCAACCGGTCGATTAGCGTTAGCTGAAGTGAACGTGCTGACCGCGGAAAACAACGTGTTGGATGCAGAAGCGAATTTCCAACGTGTCACGGGCGAAAAAGCGCCAGAGATTATGGAGTATCCGGTACTGGCCGATGGCGTGTTACCGCCAACCTCGGATGCGGCTGCTCAGCGTGCACTGGAAAACCACCCGACCATGTTGTTAGCGGCGGCCGACGTGGAAGCGGCGCGCGCTCAATATGAGTCAGCACGCAGCTTGATGTACCCAACCCTAAACTTTGAAGTGGACCGTAACTGGAACCACAACATTGATGGCGTTGAAGGCGATAACGAAGACCTTACGGCGATGTTCCGTATGCGTTATAACCTCTACAACGGCGGGGCAGATAAAGCGCGTATTCGCCAAACGCATCACCAAATCAACGAAGCGCGTGAAATCCAAAACGATGCGCATCGCCAAACATTGGAAAGCATCGAGTTGTCTTGGAACGCGCACGAGATTCTGAAACGCCAATTAGGCCATTTGGAACAGCACGTGAACTCAACCGAAGAGACACGCGATGCTTATTTTAAGCAGTTCTCGATCGGTCAACGTTCTTTGCTGGACTTGTTGGATACCGAGAACGAAGTGTTCTCTTCCAAAAACGCGTACATCGAAGCGAAGTACGATATGTTGATTGCCCAGTACCGCTTATTGAACGGTACTGGTGAAATTTTGGATGTGCTTGAGGTGGATGTTGCACCTTTGGCGTCAACCGAATTCAGCGATCAACCTAAGTCTGAGTAAACTCAGCTCGTTTGCATTCAGGTTGGCCCGCCGATAAAATCGCGCGAGCTTGAACCAAAGAAAAGGGTTGCTGGGAAAGCAGCCCTTTTTCGTTTTAAGGGATACCATGAAAGAGCATAAAATACAGCGAGCACCCATACCGATGCGTTGGGTGGGCCCTATCAAGATTTCAGGTTCGGTCCTGGATGAAAAAATCAGTGTGCCGCTGGCGACGTACGAAACGCCGTTATGGCACTCGGTAGGGCGCGGTGCTCGTGTATCAACGCTGACCGATGGCATTAAAACCACGGTGGTGGATGAGCGTATGTCCCGCTCTATTTTGCTAGAAGCGGACGATGCCTACGAAGCGTACAAGGCGCTTGAGTCGATTAAAGCGCGTAAAGATGATCTTCAAACGGTCGTTGCTGAGTCGAGCCGATTTGCAAAGCTGCTGGATATGCACAGCCAGATCGTCGGTAATCTGATCTACCTGCGTTTGGAGTTCACCACAGGGGATGCGTCGGGTCACAACATGGTGACTAATGCGGCGGACCGCATCATCCCTTGGGTCTTGAGTGAATACCCGCAGCTGCGCTACTCCTCAATTTCCGGTAATTACTGCTCTGACAAGAAAGCGACCGCCGTCAACGGTATTTTGGGACGCGGTAAAAATGTCATCGCTGAAATTGTGATCCCAAGAGACCTGTGTGAACGTAGATTACTGACCACGCCAGAAAAAATTGTGGATCTGAACATCAAGAAAAACTTGATCGGAACCATGATCGCCGGCGGTTTGCGCAGTGCGAATGCGCACTATGCCAACATGCTATTGGCGTTTTATCTGGCCACAGGGCAAGATGCCGCCAACATTATCGAAGGCTCTCAAGGGGTCGTACATGCCGAAGTGCGCGATGGCGATCTGTACTTCTCTTGTACTTTGCCTAACTTGATTGTTGGTAGCGTCGGTAATGGTAAAGGTCTGGATTTTGTAGAAGAGAATCTCAGTAAACTAGGGTGTAAAGAAGAGCGCGAGCCCGGTGCCAATGCGCGTCGATTAGCCGCTATCTGTGCTGCCACCGTATTGTGTGGTGAGTTATCGCTGTTGGCGGCGCAAACCAACCCTGGTGAGCTGATGGAAGCGCATATCAAGCTGGAGCGTTAATGTACGACCCGACAAACGATCGGAAGATTGAGCACATCAAAGCGTTTGATATCGACCCTAATATCGAACGCAATGGTCGCTATTTTGATCGTATTAACCTGTTACACCGCGCCTTACCTGAGCTAAACCTGGATGAGATCGACAGCCGCGTTGAGCTGTTAGGAAAGTCGCTGAGCTTTCCGTTATTGATCTCGTCGATGACGGGCGGCAACCACGAATTAGTGCGCACCATTAATCAGAATTTGGCGATTGCAGCAGAGCATTGCCAAGTGGCGATGGCGGTGGGTTCGCAGCGAGTGATGTTTACCGACCACGAAGCTAAGCACAGTTTTGAGCTGCGTCAGTTTGCGCCGAGTACGGTGTTGATTGGCAACATCGGGGCTGTTCAACTGAATTGCGGATTTGGGGTTGAGCAGTGCCAAGCGGCGGTGGATATTCTTGAAGCCGATGCTTTGTATCTGCACCTTAACCCTCTTCAAGAGGCGATTCAGCCAGAAGGGGATATCCAGTTTAAAGGCTTAGGCGAGGCCATTGCCGATATCAACGCCCAACTGTCGGTGCCGGTTTTCCTAAAAGAGGTCGGCAGTGGATTATCACCTGCTGACATCGAAATCGGCCTTAAAGCGGGCGTTCACTACTTCGATGTAGCTGGTACCGGTGGGACATCGTGGAGCCGCATTGAGCATCACCGTCGCAAAGACCCAACTGATCAGCTCGGGCAGCGATTTCAGGATTGGGGAATACCCACTCCTTTAGCATTGGAATTAGCAACACCGTATCAGGATAGAGCCACTTTGATCGCCAGCGGTGGGATCAGAGATGGGATTGATATGGCGAAATCTGTTATACTCGGCGCTTCGTTATGTGGCGTCGCGGCGCCTCTGTTAAAGCCTGCCATGGAGTCGGCAGAGTCAGTGATCCATGAGATTGAGCGGCTACGTAAAGAATTTGTTACAGCCATGTTTTTACTGGGTGCGCCTAATGTCGCATCGCTGCTCGGTAATCGTGATCTGATTCTGGGCGAGCGTTAAGGAACAAGTGTATATATGACATCAGCAGTTGGTATCGATAAGATCCGTTTCTATACCTCTAATTTTTTCTTCGATCTAAGAACCTTAGCTGAGATACAGCACACCGATCCAAACAAGTTTTACGAAGGGATCGGGCAAGAAAAAATGGGGATGGCTGCACACGATGAAGACATCGTGACCATGGCGGCTGAAGCGGCGTATCCGATTGTTCAAGAAGAGGGCGTTGCCGAATCCATCTCGACGCTGCTGTTCGCGACCGAAACCGGGATTGATCAATCCAAAGCGGCTGGTATCTATGTGCACCGCTTACTGGAGTTGCCGGACAACTGTCGCGTTGTTGAGTTGAAGCAAGCCTGTTACAGCGCCACCGCTGCGGTGCAAATGGCCTGCGCTCTTGTGGCGCGCCAGCCCAATAAACGAGTATTGGTGATTGCCTCCGACATCGCCCGCTACGACCTAGAAACACCGGGTGAAGCCACTCAAGGGTGTGGTGCGGTTGCGATGTTGATCAGTGCAAATCCTCGTCTTGTCAGTATCGACCCAGAAGTCGGTAACCACACCGAAGATGTGATGGATTTTTGGCGTCCCAACTACCGTCGCACCGCGCTGGTGGATGGTAAGTACTCGACCAAGATTTATCTTAAATCCCTGAAAAAAGCGTGGGAGCACTTCCGCGAAGTCAGCCCGCTGACCTTTGGGGATTTCAGTCACTTTTGCTATCACTTGCCGTTCAGTCGTATGGCGCAAAAAGCGCATCAGCATCTGGCCAAAGTGAATAAAACTGCGTTATCGCCTGAAGCACTAGAAGCACAGATTGAAGATACGCTGAGCTACAACCGCATCATTGGTAATAGCTATACCGCCTCCATGTACATCGGCTTAGCGTCCTTGTTAGAAAACGCCGGTGGCGACTTATCTCGTCAGCGCATAGGTTTGTTCAGTTATGGCTCGGGCTGTGTGGCTGAGTTTTTCTCCGGCCAAGTGGTCGAGGGCTATCAAGAGCACCTGTACACCGCTGATCACAAAGCGATGCTCGATAATCGTCAGGAAGTTTCCTACGACGAGTACCGCCGCCTGTATGACGCGCCAAACCCAGTGGATGGCGGTGATCATGAGATTGAGCGCACGGTACAAGGCCGCTTCCGTTTGTCAGGCTTTAGCCAACATAAGCGACTGTACGAAGTTATCGCATGAAAAGCATGGCACCGGGCAAGGTGATCCTCTCTGGGGATCACTCCGTTGTTTACGGTGCCCCAGCGCTGTCGGTGGCGTTGCAAAAACACACCACCGTTACCTTTCGCCCCATCACTCAAAGCCGAACACTCAATACCCTGTTTTCGGGTATTTCGAGTGGTTTTCAGTACCCGCTGAACGCCTTAGGGCAGCTTAAGCAGCGATTGGATCATCGTTTCGATCAATTCTTGCAGGGCGACCTTCCGATCAAGCGCATTTTGCAGCAACCGGATGATTTGCTGATTTACGCCGTCACGGCCTTAATGCATCACTTGCCCATGCCAGGGCGTGCGACCGAAACCAGTTATCTGCCGATGCCGGGCCGATTACTCAGCGAAACCGAGTTACCCGTTGGGGCAGGTATGGGCTCGAGCGCCTCAGCGATTGCCGCGACCTTGGTTCTGTTTGAGCACCTACTTGAAAAGCCGTTGAGTGATCATCAACGTCTGGAGATGGTACGTTTTTGCGAGCGTTTGCAGCATGGGCGCGGAAGTTTGATTGATGCCGCACCAGTGACGTTTGGTGGGCTTAATCGAATCGAAAACGGCGAAGCCATACGCCAAACTTTTGCATTGGGCGATCACTGGTACTGGGTGTTTACCGGCAGTCCTGAGGTCTCAACCGGCGAATGCGTGCAAAATGTGCGTGAGCATCACGGTCATGACCAGCCCCTGTGGGATCAATTCAGTACCGTTACCTGTGCATTTGCCGATGCGCTTGAAGCGCAAAGCTCGCCCATCGAGTCCCTCAATGAGAATCACGCTTTGTTACAACACATTGGGGTGGTTCCGACACGTACCCAAGCGGTGGTTGATGCGCTTCAACAAACTGGAGCGGGGGCAAAACTCAGTGGTGCCGGTGCCCACAAAGGTGCAAACGGCGGTTTGGTGGTTGTGTATCAACCTGATGCAGAAAGAATCACGAACGTCTTAACAGAACTGTCTGAGCGCTGCCCAGAGCTACAGTGGGGCGCTTTAATAGAGGACCCATTCGGTGCCCGCTACGTTAACGATTAATGCCAAAGCCCCCGGAAGCGTCATGCTGATGGGTGAACACGCGGTGCTGTTTGGTCACACCGCCATTGCCAGTGCAGTGGATAAATGGATTCATGTTCAATTGCGCGCAAGGGGCGACCGCCTGATTAAGATCGATTCGGCCTTAGGTACGTATGAGTCGACGATCGATCAGATTGCAGAATCCAGTTCATTAAGCTTTGTTCTGGCCGCCATCCAGCAGGTTAAGTTACAACTGCCTTCGGGGTTTGATCTCTCCATCGAGTCGGAGTTTTCCCATACGGTTGGTCTTGGCTCATCGGCTGCGGTAACCGCGGCTACGGTTGCGGCGCTGAATGCGTTTTGCAAGCGAGATAACACGCCAAGCGCATTATTCGAAGACAGCTTAGCGGTGGTGCATCAGGTTCAAAATGGGCGTGGTTCAGGGACGGATTTAGCGGCGAGCGTCTACGGCGGAGTCATTGCGTATCAGGTAAACCCACGTACGGTCGAGCGCTTGGCTCCTGAGTTACCGCTACGTTTATTTTATGCAGGTTACAAAACCAAAACCCCCGTGGTGCTGGAGCGAGTAGAGCAGGAGTCAGTGGGGTTTGAATCTTTACTCAGTCCGTTATACCAGTTAATGCACGAGAGCAGCGAAGCGGCTAAGTCGGCGATTGCCGAAGCGGATCTTTCCAAGCTGGGGCGTTTAATGAACCTGTATCAAGGTTTGATGGATGCCTTAGGTGTGAACGATGCGGTCCTCTCGGAGATCATCTACACCCTTCGCCAGACGGAGGGCACCTATGGTGCGAAAATATCCGGCTCAGGCTTAGGGGACTGCGTCATCACCTTGGGTCACCCGGAACCTGTTTGGCCGCACTCTCAATACGAAGCGATCCCCATCTGTGTCAGTGAAGAAGGAACATCGACCCATGTTGACGAAGCGTGAAGTCATCGAACGGTATCTGCCCGCCAACATTCAGTTTAAAGAAGCCAGCAGTTTTGCCCCCAGTAACATCGCCTTGTGCAAATATTGGGGGAAACGCGAAAAGGAGCTAAACCTCCCGATCAATTCGAGTTTGTCGGTTTCACTGAATCACTTGGGCACAACAACCACACTGAAAGCCGCAGATGCCAACCAAGTGAGCTTAAACGGTCAGGTATTGGCCGAAGACTCTGCGTTTGCGAAAAAAGTGTTTGAGTTTGTGGATTATTTTCGCGGTGGCGATACTACCCCGATCCACGTTGTGACCGAGAACAACATCCCCACGGCGGCGGGTTTGGCCTCGTCGGCTTCCGGGTTTGCTGCGCTGACATTGGCAATTGATAAAGCGTTTGGCCTTGAACTGCCCTCGCAAGTGCTCTCGGCTTTTGCCCGAATGGGCAGTGGCAGTGCGTGTCGTTCTTTGTTCCATGGTTTTGTGGAATGGGAGATGGGCTGCCAAGCCGATGGCATGGACAGCTGCGCGGTTCCGCTTGAGGCACAGTGGCCAGACTTGCGTGTCGGCCTTGTAAAGGTGGCCACTGGCCAGAAATCGGTTGATTCGCGCTCTGGAATGAAGCGCACGATTGAAACGGCGCATCTGTATCAAAGTTGGCCCATTCAAGCGAGCAGCGATTTACAAAAACTCCATCAAGCGATCGCCGCGCGTGACTTTGAAGGCTTAGGTGCCACCGCAGAGCACAACGCGATGTCGATGCACGCCACCATGATCGCCTCTTGGCCGCCCTTAGTCTATTGGCAGCCAGAATCATTGGCCGCGATGCAAACCGTGTGGGCGTTGCGAGGTGATGGGGTGCCGGTGTACCTAACGATGGATGCAGGCCCTAACTTAAAGCTACTCTTCTTGGCCGATCAGCAAGCCGACATTGAAGCCGCGTTCCCAGACCTTGAAGTGGTCGCGCC
Organism: Neptunomonas sp. ABH4_499; assembly: GCF_056160565.1. NCBI lineage: Bacteria > Pseudomonadati > Pseudomonadota > Gammaproteobacteria > Oceanospirillales > Oceanospirillaceae > Neptunomonas > Neptunomonas sp. ABH4_499. Next base: position 195,534 of record NZ_JBSWXK010000006.1, read on the forward strand.
TTTTGATAACCCACCTGTGATCGGTTAAGCCGCTGAGCCTTGCTGTGAGCGTGCCCGAACATAAGACCCCGCCACCGACGTTGACGGGGTTTATTGTTGCGCGCCATCAACAAGATCAGAACAACCGCCTGCAACTGCGCTATTGGGTAAAACACGACGACGGTGTTTCCCTCATCACGCTGGATCACCAAGAAGCGGTTCTGTTTGTTCGTACCGAAGATTGGCCTCGTATTCATCCTCTGATTGAATCGGTATCCGGTTGGCGCTCGGCCGAGCTGAGTTTGACCGATCTAGAATATCGCCCTGTGACAGCGGTCTATTCGCACTCTTTGCAGGTGCAACGCTCCATCATCGATACACTCACTCGTCATCAAATCCCGGTGATGGAGGAGGATATCCGCCCGGTTGATCGCTACTTGATGGAGCGCTTCATCTTTGGTGCCGTCAGTGTATGGCTCTACCCAGGGCTTGCCCCACGATTAAAATCGGCCAGTTACAAACCATCGTTTCGGGTATTGTCGTTTGACCTTGAAACCACGATGCGGGCGGATCAGATCCACTCCATCGGTTGCTACCTAACGGATTTCAGCCCGGAAGAGGGTCTTGAACAAGAGGTTGATCCCATTGGGCTTGTGTTCATGCGAGGGGAGGGACGAAACACCGATCAAATCGCTTATTTCCCCGATGAGCGCAGCCTGTTAAAGGCGTGGGTGGCTTGGGTAACGCTGCATGACCCTGATCTCTTAATGGGGTGGAATGTGGTTGGGTTTGACTGCAAAGTCCTTGCCCAGCGAGCCGAAGCCTTAAAAGTCCCTTTGGCGATTGGGCGCGATCAACAATCGATGCAGGTGATCCAATCTGGCCAAGGGAAGTGGTACGCGCGCATCGAAGGGCGGGCGGTGCTGGATGGTATCGATGTGCTTAAAAACGCCACCTACCACTTTGAAAGTTACTCGCTAGAGTCGGTATCTCAAAGTCTGTTTGGCCAAGGTAAGTTGATTCATAACCCCGATGATCGAGGCGCCGAGATTCAGCGCTTATACCGGGAAGATAAAGAAGCCCTAGCCCGATACAACTTGGAAGACTGCCGATTGGTGTGGGCGATTTTCCAAGAGACCAAACTGCTCGAATACCTGACAGAGCGCACTCGCCTAACGGGGTTGCCGCTCGATAAAGTGGGTGGTTCGGCGGCGTCGTTTGATTTCCAGTATCTGCCTCGGCTGCACCGAAGCGGCTATGTTGCCCCGCAGTACGCCTCAGGGCAGAGTGGCTTAAATGCCCCAGGTGGGTTTGTGATGGAGTCCCAACCGGGCCTCTATGAACACGTATTGGTTCTGGATTTTAAAAGCCTGTACCCAAGCATTATTCGCACCTTTAAAGTGGACCCTTGTGGGCTTGCCGAAGGACTCAAAGAAGGGGCCGATGTTGAGGCCTGCGTGATGGGCTATCACGGGGCTCGATACCACATCGAGAGCGCGATATTGCCCGCCATCATCGAAGAGCTGTGGGCGGCGCGTGACCAAGCCAAAGCGCGTAAAAACGCGTCCCTCTCCCAAGCGATTAAGATCATCATGAACTCTTTTTACGGGGTGTTGGGTTCGGATGTGTGTCGGTTTTTTGATCAGCGCTTATCCGGCTCGATCACCTTGCGTGGTCATCAGATTTTGCAAACCACGCGCGATCAGATTGAAGCGGTGTTCGGCTATTCGGTCATTTATGGAGATACGGACTCGGTGTTTGTACTTTTAGGTGAGCAATTCACGGATGAATCGGCGCAAGCTGAAGGGCAGAAGCTTGCACTGTACCTAAATGACTGGTGGGCCAAAGAGATCAACGACAAGCATGGCGTGCCAAGCTTCTTAGAGATTGAATACGAAACTCATTACTCCCGATTTGTGATGCCAAGGATGCGTCATTCGGAAAAAGGCAGTAAAAAGCGGTATGCGGGGTTACTGAAAGGGCCAAGTGGTGAAGAGAGCATCGTATTCAAAGGGCTTGAAAACGTCCGCTCCGATTGGACGGCGCTTGCCAGAGAGCTACAAAACAAACTCTACAGCGCGGTGTTTCATGATCAAGATTATCAAGAGGAGATCATCGCTCTGATTGATGACCTAAACGCGGGCCTTTTGGATGATCAACTCGTGTATCGACGCAAGCTAAGACGCCCTCTGGCCTCGTACGATAAGGTGAGGCCGCCACACGTTCAAGCGGCGTTAAAAGCTGAGCAGCGCCGCGAGCAAGCCGGATTACTGCCGTTCTATACTTCGGGCAGTGCCGTTGAGTATGTCATCACGGTCCATGGAGCCGAACCCTACGAATACCGTCAGTCTCCCATCGACTATCAGCATTACATCGATAAGCAAATTCGCCCCGTTGTGGATGGCATCGTCTGTTTCAAAGGCGAGACCTTAGCGGACTGGATTGAGCCGCAAAGTGATCTATTTGAGACACAATAAGCATTCCTAAACCAATGTCTTAGGGGAATGTGGTCAATACCTTTACTTATGGATTCTGAAGGCTAAGATTAAGATGTCGAAGGGGAAGTGTTCCCAGTTGTCTTGACGAATCACCGGTCTATCTTACGGCCAGCCACTACATAACCAGCAGGACGGCTTAATGACGATCGCCCCAAAGGAAGAGCGATCAAGCACGAGTGATTATGTTTTTATGAAGGCGAATCAGACAACCTATTACTTAAGCACAGACCGCTTTAAGCCCACTCTTTGGATGGCGTGTGCGGCCGTTTTATTGGTTGGGGCTATGCAAACACCTGTGCAGGCTCGCACACTGGCAGGCCAAGACACGGGCTTCTTTTCAATGGGGCAGGTCTCATTTTACCCCGTGGGTGCTTCTGCATTTTCCGAAAGCTTAACAGACGATGCGTTTAAAGTAGATCAGGCCAGTGTCACCAGCGGTTTTCGCTATAACGTCGATGGCAAGCGCGGTGTCAATGTCGCGGCCGAGGTGACAGAACAGCTCTCGGCGGACCTCTATTTTTTAAGCCGTAGCAAACGCGATCACAAAACCGAATTGCCGTTCGCCTACACGACGTTGACGCCGGACGATCATCTACGACTGCGGGTTGGGCGTATCCCCTATCCGATTCAGGTGTACTCCGACTTTCGGGATATTGGTTACATCTATCCCTCCAACTCTACCCCACGTTTGACCTCGTTTGCGCCGATGCAAAGCGTTCAGGGATTTGATGTGCGCTACAAGCTTCGCGTGGGAGATATTCAGCACGATTTAAAAGCGTATATGGGCAGCGCGTGTGATGATTACACCTTTGTTGATGGCACCTTTGGATTGAGTAATGCCTCTTCGTGGGGGTTCTCTTATGAGCCAAGTTGGTCATCTTACCAACTGCGCTTGGCGTATCATCAGGGCGAGACCGATTTTAAAATGTCGGATGTTATCTCGATGTACGAAGGTGTCTCGACCTACGCCAACATAGCGCCATTAAGCAAGTTGCCGGGTATCTCGAGCTATGTAGACCCGACCGATTCGGTTGAGTTACTGAGCTTAGGGGGGCGATGGGATTTTGACAGCTTGTACCTGTTGGGTGAGTACAACCACCTAGCTTGGGATAACGAGCTGCAAACCACACGCGAGCGTTGGCACTTTATGCTGGGCGGGAATGTGACCTCCGCGTTCCAGTTATACACCTCCTACGAGCAGATTGAAGATGAGCTGCTGTATGGCTCGGCCGAGACGCGTCCGGCGGGCGTGGCACTCAGTGCGTCTTATCATTTCTCGGAAGTGTTAACGGGCGTTCGAACTCTAGTGGAAGGTGATAAAACCTTATCGGGGTTATTTTTAAGTTGGGATATGCCACGCATGTTCAACTTTAAAGCCCACTTTAACTATCTGGATTCGCGTTCAGGGCAGGATAACAGCCTTGTGAAATTGTCGATCAATACCCTGTTTGATGGCATCTAGCAAACAGCACTCGATACGAAAAGGCCTACATTTAAGCAGGCCTTTTACATTGGGGAATCAAAACGGTTAGCCGTCTTACTTCATTTAACCGAGCAGCCACTGACCGACCGCCAACGAGCCGGTAAAACCGACAGAGTAGGCGATCAACAAGAGTAGGGTGTATTTCAAGTAACTGATGAAGGTAACCTCGGCCACCTTGCTCATCGCCACGATACCGGCCGCAGAGCCAATGACCAACAGCGAGCCGCCCACACCGACCGCATAGGTCAGAGACAACCAGCTGGCTTCGGTCATGGTAGGATCAGCCTTCAATAAAGCGGCGGTGAGCGGCACGTTATCCACTAACGATGAGAGCAGGCCCATCACATAGTTGGCTTGTACAGGTGGTAGTTGCTCGTAAATCGTGACTAGGGAATCCAATACCCCAATCTCTTTGAGCATGCCCACCAATAAGAGAATACCGAGGAAGAAGAGCAGAGTGTCAAACTCGATGGCGCGGATGTAATCGAGCATGTTCTCTCGGTTGTCGTTTTTGTGCGCAAATTGCCCCACCAAAAACATCACCGATAAGCCAAACAGGAAGGTCAACACCGGCGGGATGCCCGCCAGCACGTTCAGCACGATGGTGCCGATGATGGTCGCCAAGAAAATATACGCGATGTTTAAACCGACGGGGTCATCGCGGCGTTCGCCGCCATCGATGACAAGCTCGCCGCTTAAACCGAACGAGAGCATCCCTGCCAGCAGCATAACGCTTAGGAACGAAGGCAGTGCCAACCAGAGCAAATCCAGAATATTGACCTTATCTTCAAGGAAGATCATCAAGGTCGTGACATCACCAGTAATCAGGGATACGCCCCCAGAGTTCACGGCAAACACCACAAGGACGGCGAATTTAAGCGTCTTTTTAGGGGGCAGTTTTAACGAGAGCACCAAGGCGATCGATACAAGAGTCGCGGTGATGTTATCGGAAAGAGAGGAGAACACAAACGAGAAGAGCGCCACCATAAAGATCAGGGTTTTCTCCCCCACGCGCGAGGGTAAAAACCTGTAGATCAAGGTTTCGATCAAGCCGTGGTGGTTGAGGTACGCCACAAAGGTCATCGCGGCCATCAAGAACAGCCAAAGGCTTGCGATCTCAAGTAGGTTTTCGTTGAGCATCTCTTGAATCATGTGCGGCGTTTGTTGCTCTTCAGGGAATAAGAACAACAACAACCACGCCAAGGTGCCAAGGAAGAGGGTGGACTTGGCTTTGTTAAGGTGGATCACGTCCTCAAGGACGATAAAAATAAACGCGAGGCCAGCAAGCGCCAGCAAAAGGGTGTGCATGAACAGGGCTCCTTATGAGCGGCTGGGAATTCAGTCGCACGGGGTGTCATAATGTCCGTTTTATCAAGGCTATTATTACCTTTGCGGGAGCGGACTCTAGCAGTGGAACCTACAAAAGACTATTGCACTGATTGGTATGTTTACATACTGCTTTGTGCGGATAGCACTCTGTACACCGGTATCACAACCGACCCAGAACGCCGTGTTCAAGAGCACAATACCTGCAACAAAAAAGGGGCACGGTATACACGCGCACGTCGACCCGTACGTTTGTTATGGCAAGAAACCCATAGTGACCGAGCCTCGGCCAGTCGTCGTGAATATCAAATAAAAAAATTGTCGGCTCAAAAAAAGCGAGCGCTGATGAACTTAGCAGATTAAGCGTGGTCGTAAAGTGACTGTTTTGTTATGTCATAACAAATAATTGTCGATCAAAGTTAAGGATAGAAATGATGTCTTCGTCAAAAAAACAGATGCGTTTTGTTATGGGTGTGGGGGTTGTCTGTGCGGTTTCGTCGCTGCCGGTCTTTGCGGGTGAGGCTCACGAGCACGGTGTGGGGCACTTAGATATGGTGCTTGAGGGCAATACCCTGCAGGCCCAACTTACGACACCGGCGGCCAATGTGGTTGGCTTTGAACATGCGCCTAAAACTGATGCTGAGAAAAGCGCAGTAGCAACGGCAATTGCGGCGTTAAACAAAGTGGAGTCGGTGTTTGCGATGCCGGTTGCAGCTAACTGCACACTGAGCGCACTTGATGTGGATGCACAAGGCTTAATGGAATCGGATCACGATCATGATCACGAAGGGCATGATGACCATGACCATGAGGGACACGCCGATCACCATGAGAAGCACGAACATGACCACGAGCATCATGCCGAGGACGCACACGCACACGAAGGCGATGAGCACGATCATGACGATCATGATCATGATCACGAGCACGAAGGCCACATGGACATGAGCGTGAGTTACGCATGGCAATGTGAAAACCCAGAGGCGCTTTCTGGGCTTGAAATGACACTCTTCAAGAACTTTCCATCCTTTGAAGAAGTCCGAGTACAGTTGGTGGATGCTTCCCAAAGAGCACTAACCCTAACGCCTTCCGTTAAAGGGCTGCCGGTTACACCGTAAGCACGGTTGCGAATACGCTTCGCTATTAGATCAACACCCCGTCATAGACTGGGTTACACGAATAGGATCATACGATGTCCAATGAACCTAATCGCAGTGCAATTGCGCTGTCGAACATAGAGTTTGGCTGGTTGCCGCAGCAAACGGATCTAAAAATTGATCAGTTTGTCGTGACACCGGGTGAAAAGGTGCTGCTGATTGGCCCTTCTGGCAGTGGAAAAAGCACTTTGTTGAATTTAATAGCGGGGATGCTCGACCCTCAGAAAGGGGAGATCTCGATTGGTGGGCAAATGTTGTCGGGGCGCTCTGCGGCCGCCCGTGATAAGGCGCGCGCGGATGCGATGGGGTTTATCTTCCAATCCTTTAATTTGCTGCCGTTTTTATCGCTCATCGATAATGTGAAGCTCTCTTGCCGGTTTTCAAGCCTTCGTAAACAGCAGGCCATTCAGCAGTTTGGCACGGTGGATGCAGCCGCTGAGCATCTGTTAGCGGAGCTTGGCTTACAAGCTGCATTGGATCGTCGCCTTACGGTATCCCAGTTATCGGTTGGGCAGCAGCAACGCGTGGCCATCGCCAGAGCCCTTATTGGCAGCCCCGCGGTGTTATTAGCCGATGAGCCGACGTCGGCTTTGGATCCTCAGTCTCAGTCCCAGTTTATGGAGCTTTTGGTTCAACAGTGCGGTCAGGCCGTGGATGGCTTACCCATTTCCCTTTTGATGGTGAGTCACGATTTAGGCTTGGCGCCGTTTTTCGACCGGGTTGTGTCTCTCTTAGATGTAAACCAAGCCGCGACGCAACAGGAGGCTCGCCATGCTGAGTAAGATTGCATTGGCCAGTAGCTGGCGTCGTCGTTCTATCTTGATGCTGGTGGTCGTGACCATCGCACTCTCGGTCTTTTTAATGAGCGGTGTTTTGCAGCTAAAGCAGAACATTCGCAACAGTTTTGATCGCTCTGTTTCTGGCACTGATCTGGTGGTGGGTGCTCGGGGTGGGGATCTGGCTCTGGTGCTTTATTCGATTTTCCACATTGGTCAGGCCACACAAACCATCAGCTGGAAAAGTGTGGATTTGATCAGCAATAACAAAGCGGTGGACTGGGCGGTGCCCCTAGCGCTTGGGGATTCCCACAAAGGGTATCGAGTGGTCGGGACCGACGTGAGCTTTTTTAGTCACTTTAAAGTTGGGCGCGATGAGGCGCTTGGCTGGTCCGACGGTCAGGCGTTTTCTGGGCTTTTTGATGTGGTGATTGGGGCCGAAGTGGCAAAAAAACTCAACTACTCGATTGGTGATTCGTTAACCTTGTCGCACGGTACTGGGAAAAACAGCTTTTCAGAACACGATGATTTGCCGTTTAAAGTCAGTGGTATTTTAAAGCCCACAGGCACCCCGGTGGATCGCTCCTTGTACGTGAGTTTAGCGGCCATCGAGGCGATTCATGTGGGTTGGAAATCCGGTACTCGGATGCCGGGCGAGCATCACAGTGCCCAAGAGCTTGCCGCGATGGATCTGACCCCCAAAGAAGTCACGGCCTTATTGGTGGGGATGAAATCCAGCCTAGGCACCTTCAGTTTCCAGCGGACCATCAACCGCTATTCTGGTGAGCCTCTGCAAGCCGTGCTTCCCGGTGTGGCGTTGCAACAGCTGTGGGAAGTGATGCGCAGCGTTGAAAACGCACTACTCATTTTAAGCGTGTGTGTGATTTTAAGCGGTATGGTCGGGATGATTGCGGTGCTGCTGGCTACCTTGGCTGCACGTAAGCGGGAGATGGCGATTTTTCGAGCGGTTGGGGCCAGACCGCGTCACATCATGGCGCTTTTGATGGTCGAATCCACGGCGCTGGCATTGATCGGCTCCGTGCTTGGATGGGTGGCCAGTTTGGCGGTGCTGACCGGGCTTTCACCTTGGTTATCTGAAAACTATGGCTTGTATCTTGGGAACTTATTCGGTCATGATGCGCTTATTCAAGGTGGGTTGATCATCGTGGCGGTCACGTTAGCAGGCACAGTGTTAGGCATGGTGCCGGGCGTTCAAGCGTATCGACAGTCAGCTCACAATGGATTAATCATTAAAAGCTAGATAGTCAAATAGGTAGTTCAGGTTATGCAGGTGCAGTTAGGTCGCTCGTTCTATAACGTCTTAATGGGGTTCTTTTTGATGCTGGTGCTGTCCAGCCAAGTAATGGCGAATCAAGCCACGTATCAAGAAACGGATTGGGATGCTTTGATGCCACCTGACTACACCTTGGATGGCTTTTTCACCGAAGAGGAGTTAAACGCGCTGGATGACCTCGACCCTAGAGCCGCCGAGCTGATGGACAGATTGCAAGAGGCGCTCAATTCGGCGCCCATCGTGCCCGAGATGGACGGTAAAGAGGTCAAGATCCCAGGTTTTGTGGTGCCGATTGAAGGCGAGAATCAAACCATCTACTCGTTCTTTTTAGTGCCGTACTTTGGTGCTTGTATCCACACGCCACCGCCTCCGTCTAATCAGATCATCATGGTTAATTACGAACCGGGTGTCAAAATCGACAGCTTGTACGACGCGGTGTGGGTTTCGGGTAAATTAACCACCAAAACCTTTGCAAATGACCTTGCGACCTCTGGGTACGCATTAGAGGCGATGCGAATAGAGCCATACGACGAATAATTGTTTAAACGTCGATTTTTTCGCTGGTGGAGGGTTAAAACCCGCCCTATAATCCATCACAATAAACCCCAAGTGATGAAGGCGTATTCTGTAATCTTTGCCTTTCGTACTTGGGGTTTCGTCCTTTTAAGGGTTTCTTTTAATCCAGCTTTTATAGGTTATTGCCTTGGATAAAACCATCATCGGTGCTGAGGAGTGGCTCAGCTTTCCTGCATTGGGTGTACACGCGGTTAAAGCGCGTGTCGATTCGGGTGCGAAGATCTCTTCGATTCATGCGTTCAATGTTTCTGAATTTCGCCGTGAAGGGCGTCTTTGGGTCAGCTTTGAAGTTCACCCATTACAGAACAACCGAACGACCATTATCCGTTGTGAGCTGCCGGTTCACGATAAGCGTCGCATCAAAAGCTCCAGCGGTGAGTCCGAGCAGCGCTACGTCGTATTGGCGCCGATTCAGCTTGGTGATCAGCAATGGGATATCGAGCTGTCCCTCTCTAATCGTGACTCTATGGAGTTTCGTATGTTGCTGGGCCGCGAAGCGATGGAAGGGCGTTTGTTGGTCGATCCATCCCTACGATACGCGATGGGCGATTACACCGAAGAGCAAGCGCAAAACCTGTATGGCCCGGTTGAGCGTCCCAAAAGCGGCTTAAAAATCGGCGTATTGGCATCGAACCCGAACCTCTACAGCAACCAGCGTTTGCTTGAAGCGGGTGCGGAGCGTGGCCACGAGATGGTGTTCCTTAACCTTCAGCAATGTTACATGAAGGTGGATGATCAAAACCCAGATGTGCATTACCGTGGTGGCGCTACCTTAAGCGACCTGAATGCGGTGATTACCCGCATCAAGCCAAGCTTAACCTTTTACGGCTGTGCAATGGCGCGTCAGTTCGACAGCATGGGCATCTACACGGTGAACTCATCCGAGGCGATTGCCCAATCACGTGATAAGCTGTTTGCATTGCAATTGATGCTAAAAAGCGGCATCAGCATCCCAACGACGGGGTTTGCGAACTCGCCTATGGACACGAACGATCTGATCGAGATGGTCGGTGGTGCACCCTTGATCGTAAAACTCTTGGAAGGGACACAGGGCAGTGGCGTGGTGTTGGCGGAAACCAAGAAAGCCGCCGAGAGTGTGATCAACGCCTTTAAAGCGGTCAGCGCTAACTTGTTGGTACAAGAGTTTATTAAAGAGGCCGACGGTAAAGATCTGCGTTGCTTTGTCATTGATGGCAAAGTGGTGGCATCGATTGAGCGTACCGCGGCACCGAGCGAATTCCGCGCCAACCTGCACAAAGGCGGCACGGCTTCGATCGTTAAGATCACACCTGAAGAGCGTAAGTTGGCGGTGAAAGCGGCCAAAGCGCTGGGGCTACAGATTGCGGGTGTTGATATCATCCGCTCGAAAAAAGGCCCTTTGTTGCTTGAGGTAAACTCCTCACCGGGCCTTGAAGGGATTGAGACGGCAACGGGCAAAAACGTCGCCGGTATGATCATCGCTTCCATCGAGCAAAAGCTGGGTTGGAAGCCAGACGTTGCCGCCAGCATCGACGAGTAAAAAGGTAAGAACATGCACTACCCATCGACCAAGCTGCCTAACGTGGGCATGACCATTTTCTCGGTCATGTCGCAATTGGCGAATGAGCATAACGCGATCAACTTATCGCAAGGCTTCCCAGATTTTGAAGGGCCAAGCGATTTGTTAGCGTCGGTAGGTAGGTACATCGCGGCAGGGAAAAACCAGTATGCCCCAATGGCGGGTGTGCCGGAGCTGCGCGCGCAAATCGCGCTGAAAATTCGGGATATGTACTCCCAAAAGGTCGACCTTGATCAAGAGATCACCGTCACCTCGGGTGCAACCGAAGCGCTTTTTGCGGCGGTATCGGCAACCGTATGCGCGGGCGATGAAGTGATCATTTTTGATCCGGCGTATGACAGTTATGAGCCTGCCATCGAGCTTAACGGCGCTAAACCTGTTCGCATTCAGCTTCAACCGCCAGCGTTTCAGATTCCTTGGGATGAGGTGCGTGACAAGATCACCGGCCGCACCCGAATGATCATCATCAATACGCCGCACAACCCGACGGGCTCGGTGCTAAGCGAGGCCGACCTTGATCAGCTTGAGGCCTTGGTGGCGGACACCTCTATCCTGTTGCTCAGTGACGAGGTGTACGAGCACATCGTGTTTGATGGTGAGCCGCATCGCAGTTTGTTGACGCGCCAAGCCTTGTACGAGCGAAGCTTTATTGTGTCCTCGTTTGGTAAAACCTTTCATACCACCGGCTGGAAAGTCGGCTACTGTGTGGCGCCTGCACCGTTAACCAACGAGTTTCGCAAAGTACATCAGTATTTGACCTTCTCGACCAGTACGCCGATGCAGTATGCGTTGGCCGACTACATGAGTCAGGATGCGGAACACGCTAAAGCCTTGCCTGCGTTTTATCAACATAAGCGCGATCTCTTTAATGAGCTGGTGAAAACCAGTCGATTCACCGGCACACCGTCGGCTGGGACTTACTTCCAGCTGCTGGATTACCGCGCCATTCGTGATTGTGACGATGTCAGCTTTTGCCAGTGGTTAGTCAAAGAGGCCGGCGTTGCCGCCATTCCGGTATCCGTGTTTTGTAAAACCCCGCCCGACATGAGGTTGGTGCGTTTTTGCTTTGCTAAAGGCGACGAGACATTGAAAGCCGCGGCCGAGCGTTTAATCGCTCTATAAGCTAACCCCTGTTGCATCTTTACTAAGGAGAGTCCCATGCCTACGTCTTTATCCCATCGCTGTGTCGATCTAAAAGGGGAGGCGAGAGATGCGCTGCGTGTGACCACGGTGCAGTGCGAGCTTGCTTGGGAAGATGCCAAAACTAACATCGACTATTTTACGGATACGCTCAAACAGCTAAAGGGCAAAACGGATCTGATCATCCTACCCGAGATGTTCACAACAGCCTTTATGATGCACCCTGAAACGCAAGCGGAGCCTTCGGATGGGCCAACGCTTGAGTGGATGCAAGAGATGGCGGCGTTTCTGGATGCTGCAATAGGTGGCTCGGTTGCCGTGAAGGATCAAGAGCACTACTACAATCGCTTTTATTTCGTCACACCCGATGGGCTGACTGCGCATTATGATAAGCGCCATCTGTTTCGTATGGGGTCGGAGCCTGACCACTACACGGCGGGTCGCGAGCGTGTGGTGATCCACTACCGTGGATGGCGTATCCTACCTCAGGTCTGTTATGACCTGCGCTTCCCCGCGTTTATTCGTAATCGAAACGACTACGACCTTGCCCTTTTTGTTGCAAACTGGCCAGCGCCACGCCGTCGAGTGTGGCGTACCCTGCTAGAAGCGCGCGCGCTTGAAAACCAGTGCTATGTCGTTGGGGTAAATCGCGTCGGTAGTGATGGTATGTCGTTATCGTACAGCGGTGACTCGATGGTGATTGATTACAAAGGCAGCGCCTTGGTCGATACGCCAGAGAACGAAGCCGCCATCGAAACCGTCACTCTGGTCAAAAGCGAATTGGAGTCGTTTAAAGAGAAGTTTCCAGCCTATATGGATGCTGATCAGTTCGACTTGCTGGATTGATGCGATCGCATCTTAGCGCAGTAGTCGACCTCTTTGGTGGCTGGGGTAAACCAGAGAAAATCGCTGCTGCTTATCTTTAAATAATCCGATATCTTGGGCTTATCGTCCTCGACCTCTATCAAGGTTAGGGTCACGGATTCCAGGCCTTTTGTTTTCAAATGCAGAGGCACACCAACCTCTTTATCGGTGTGAAAACTGCCTGCAATTAACAGCTGCCTTTCAGCGCCCAAGGTTGCGCCTTCCTTCAATGTGCTTGCCATACTGGCGTCTTTGGCCAGTTGCATCTCGACAAACGGGCCAAGGTGTTCTTTTGGCATCATTTCACAATGGCTGATAAAAATCTGGTCGGTGATGCGAGCCTTAACCGAGTCGGGTATGTCTGACAGGCTGGCAAAGCGAGGTGTGTTTGGAACACCGCCTTGATACATCGCCTTAAGCTCTGTTTTATCTACATTACCGCCGCGGATAATCGACTGGCCGCTAATGGCTTGAACAACCGCTTGATAATCACCCCAAGGCCATCCTTGTGCATCCCAATTAAGTAGGCTTTTTAACGCCTGATCCTCATCAAAAAGCGTTGTCGAGTCATTGGATATCTTCGTGCCCAGATAGGTTGGGTAGGCGATCATCTCCATCACCATATGGTCAGTTGGGGCCGTAAGGTACGCTGCCGCTATCCGCTGCTCGAGCTGATGATGGTCGGGGTTATCATGCTTCTCGCCCATTAACACAATGGGGTGCTTTTTAAGTCGCTCTAAAAGCTGGGTCTCGGTCAGTGTTTGCTCTGTGCGGGTATCGTAAATGGTGCCGACTAACGGGTGTGCCTGATATCTGGGACTCTCCCATGTCACAGGGGTTGCATGAGTAATAGCGATTGGGGTTAGCAGTAAGCAAAGTAAACCGGTTAGGTGGGCAGGGATAAAGCGTCGTTGCATCTTGGGTTGGGCTCTTAGGCTATTCTACGAAAAAAGGCCCAACAGGGCCTTTTATCTTTATGGGATGACGTTAAACCGCTTGATCGAGATCGTCCCACTCGGTGTCATCATGGGTGGCATCGAAGGCCATCTCGTCAGCCAGTGGGGCAGAGCTTACAAACACATTGTGCTTTTTAGCCGCCCCTTTTTTGGCGCTCATTTTGCCATGAATACGTTGTAGCTGACGTTCCATTTTTTGTCCGGCAGCGTCCAAAGCGGCATAAAGATTGTTGGCTTTGGCTTTTGCAACCAGCTCTTTGCCGGCGGCATGAATAACGGCTTCGACCTCATCTTCTTGGTCGGTTTTGGATAGGGTAATTTGTGCGCTGGTCAGGATGTGGTAACGAGATTCCTGAACAGTGAGCCAGTGCTCGATTTTGTCTCGTACGGCTGGGGAAATTTTGTCTTGGCGATGTGTAATGTTAATGATCATCTTATTATTTCCTTACGATCGATGACGAAAGTTACCCTTCGGTAAGGAAGCACGCGATGCTTTTGTTTTTACCCCTTATTCACTGAATGCATCGCAAATGAGAATGATTCTAACCTCAGGGTTCCGTTTCACTATAGACCCATTTAAGACGAAAAGAAAAGCGTTTTTTTCGAAAATGTGATGTGGCTCAAGGAAGGGGAGTACAACAGAAAAGAGTGATGATCGATGAGTTGGTTAGGGGTTATTCGGTAACCCAGACCTCACGCACGGGCTCACCAAAATCATCGTAAATGATCTTCTTGCGTGGCTTTTTCGAAAAGCTGTAAGTGACCTTGGCTGATTTGGTGTGGCGTCGAGAGTCGATGGCCGCCATCACTTCAGGGACTGGGGTGCGTTCCTGCTTAGGAAAACCAAAGACAAAGCTGCCCGCTTGGTAGTTTGCGTTGTGCAAACCGGAGGCACCTTGTTGAACTTCGACGATGGCTCCACCCTTGTCCAGAAATTCCTGAACCTTGGATTCGAGCTCTTCGCGTGTTTCTGCTTTGGTAGGTCGTTTATTCATAATGGTATTATGCCTAAAATAGCGTTTAGCGTCTCCTTTGGCGCGACTTTAACTCAACAACGTGAGGTTCCATGAATTACCTGAGTTTGGACAAGTACCGATATGCATGGTTCTATCAGCATCAGGAAATGCCTGTTCCACAAGACGCACTGGACTTGATCCAACCGATGACGGCGCTACGCTCCCAAACCTTGTGGAATACCTTTATCAGCCAGCATGCGGATCACCCTGAATCCTTTACCGGTAAAGACTGGGCGTCCCACGGTAAACAATGGGAAGAGGGCGATTTACCTTGGCAAGCGGCGTGGGACAGCAGTGATCCATCATTGCCTGAAGGGATTGAAGCTTACATCCCTTGGGATGATCAAACCGTCGTGTATTTTTGCTACCAATCGGAACACGTCGTCGAAACCCGTTGGTCCGTATTTAAAGCCCATTGGAAAAACTTTCTGTTTTTGGACGACGGCCCCATCTTAATTGGGAAAAAGCGCAAGGAGGTGGTGCAGTTTCAGCAAAATGGCCGCTACCGTTTGGGTACACGACCATCCAATACCGACGCGCTGGGTTAAACCTCGCCGTCGTTTACCCAGTGAAGCGCTTGCAGGAATTGATTGGGTTCAAAGTGCTGCGCTTCACCTTGGCTAAGATGATTGGCAAGTTTGGCCGCCCAATCCAACCAATCAGAATCGCCGACCAGCGCAATGCGTACAAAGTCGTTGGCGTGTTCGAAGCCCAGTTTCGCATCTTCCCAAATGGCCCCGATTTCCCACCCGCCGAAGGTACCATCTAGGTAGATCACCATGCGAATGGGACCAAACTGTTTCACCTTCTCTTCGATCATCGGTGCGAGCACCGTTTTGTAATCGTCGGCGGTTAAAGTTTCGGATGCTTGAACGCAGATGAAATCGCCTGCGGTATCTGGAAGAACCGTTAACATGAAAGCCCCCTGTGGCTTGGTCTATAAATCCGGAGGGAGTCTAACGGACTCTGGTTACTTGAACCAGTTTTGGAAGTAAAACTCGAGCAGTTGATCGCCTGATTCACTGAGATTAATGCGATCATCGCCGGAGCGAAGATTCAGATCAACCAAGCCGTGAATGTAACTCCAAAGGCTGGCTGCCAAAATGTTGGAAGGCATCTCTTTGGTGGCCACGCCAAGCTCCTGAAGGGTCTGGGTGGCTTGGCAAAACGCATCAAAAATACGGCGGCCTTTCTCATCTAAGAAGGCTTGAAGATCCGACGGGATGGTTGTGGCCTCGCCAGAATTAATGACGATGCGTACCGCAATGCTGTACGGTGTGTCCTGGGCCACATTGCGTACCATGTTTTTAACAATGGTCTTGAAATGCTCAACGGGGGGGTGTTTATTGAGGTTGGTCAATTCACCCAGCGTTTTATCAAGACGGTCTGCGGCATCGCGTTGCCAAAGTGCTTTAATAACATCTTCTTTGTTTTCAAAGTGCCAATAAACGGCGCCACGAGTCATGCCCGTGTGCTTTGCGATGTCGTTCAGCGTCGTGTGGCTGATTCCTTGATTACTGAAGAGTTCTGCCGATGCATCGAGAATGGCATGATACGTTTTCAGCGCTTCTTCTTTAGTTTTACGAGCCATGAAAAAGGGTGCTGTCCATTGGTGAATGATGCGATTATTATACATACAAACACGAATGTATGAAGAAGATATCAACAATGAAACACAGATTTCTGTTCTTGGGATTATTGCCGTTTTTACTGCTGGGCTGTGGTGCAGAAGACGACGCACAACCGGCCAACAGTGATAGCTTCGTAAGGCCTGCCAAATTGGCGACAGCCGTTAGTGTGCTTGCGGCTGCACGCCGAGAGTTTCCGGGTACGGTGGAGGCCGCTCAGCATTCGGCGTTAGCCTTTCGTGTGTCGGGGGAGTTGGTTGAGCTACCCGTTAAAGCCGGTGATGCCGTTAAAAAAGGGCAAATATTGGCGCAGTTGGATCAGGCGGATTACAAAAATGCGCTCTCTGACCGGCAAGCCAAATACGATTTAGCCAAAGTACAATACGACCAGATCAAAGCCTTAATCGAGAAGCAGTACGCCAGCAAAACTCGGTTAGACGAGGTGCGTGCGTCACTCAAAGCGGCGCGCTCGGCCCTGTCGATGGCACAAGATAATCTTCGTTACACCACGCTAACCGCCCCCTTTGATGGCGTGGTGGCCAGAGTGGATGTTGAAAATTACCAGTCGGTACAGGCGATGAACCCCATCTTGGAGCTTCAGGATGCATCGGATGTGGACATTGTTTTTAGCGTACCAGAAGCCCTGTTGACCAAGTTAAACCCAGAAACGGCCCGCTCAATTTGTGGCGAGGTTCGTTTTGATGCCCGTCCGGATCAGCGCTTTAACGCCTGCTACAAAAAACATGAAACCGTCCCCGACCCGCTCACGCGGACCTACCAAGTGGTTTTTGGTATGCCGCAAAATGCGCAATTTTCCGTGTTACCGGGCATGTCGGTCAGTGTCATAGTGGACCTTTCCCCGATTATGCTCTCCGGTGTCGAGGATCAAGGCGTCGCTGTGCCGATGGCCTCCGTCTTTGAAGAAGCCGGAAGCACCTACGTATGGCGCTTAGATGAGCAAATGCGCACGCTTAAAACGCAGGTCAAGGTGCTGCGCATTTACGAGCATCAGTTACTGATTACCGGTATTGAGCCGGACGAGCAAGTGATCGCCGCTGGTGTGCATCATGTTCAAGCCGGACAAAAAGTCCGACCACTGATCAAAGAGCGCGGACTGTAAGGGGCTAACGATGAATATGGTGGATTACACACTGCGTCATCGTTCGGTGACTTGGTTGGTGGTGGCTCTTTTGCTGGTAGGTGGGGTGATCTCTTTTTTGCAGTTAGGGCGATTAGAAGACCCTGCCTTTACCATTAAAAAAGCGTTAATTAACACCCAATACCCCGGTGCCTCCTCTCAAGAGGTTGAGGAGGAGGTCACGCTATTGCTGGAAAACGCGATCCAGCAACTGCCTTATGTGGATCACATTCAATCCACATCCAGTGCGGGCCTCTCGCAAATTGAAGTGGATATGAAAAGCGTCTATCGCAAAGATGATCTCGCCCAGATTTGGGATGAGATGCGCCGCAAAGTCCGCGATGTCAGCGGTCAGTTACCGCCAGGGGCTGGCGAGCCCAGCGTCTATGATGATTTTGGCGATGTGTACGGCGTGTTTATGGCCGTAACCGGAGAAGGGTTTGATGAGCAAACCTTATCGGATTACGCCGACTTTCTCCGTCGGGAGCTGGTGTTGGTGGAGGGCGTTGGCAAAGTCACTGTGGGCGGTGCCCGTACCGAGCAGATCCAGATCGAGATCGATCGCGCGCGCTTAGCCGCCTCGGGTTTTTCGGTGGCGACTTTGCAGCAGATTTTAAGTAGTCACAACTTAGTGAACGATGCCGGCCACATCAAGGTGGATCGGGAATACATCCGCATTGAACCCACCCGAAACGATCTATCATTGCTTGGCGGGCTTGGGCGTTTGCTGCTTGGGCAAGCCAATGGTGAGTTGGTCTACTTATCCGACATCGCCACCTTAAAGAAAACCTTTGTGGACCCACCTTCGCACCTGTACCGCTTTAATGGCCAATCGGCGTTAACACTGAACGTGTCGTTTGCCAGCCACGTGAATGTGGTGGATGTGGGTGCACGCATTCAACAGAGGCTTAGTGAGCTTGAATACGCACGTCCCATTGGGGTTGAGCTGGATTACATCTACAACCAGCCCGAGCGTGTTGAGCATTCGGTTAATGATTTTCTGATCAGCTTAGCCCAAGCGGTGGCCATCGTTGTGGTGGTGCTGTTGATCTCGATGGGGCTGCGCCCTGGTATTTTGATGAGTGGCGTTTTGCTGTTGACCATCTTTGGCACCTTTATCGTGATGCGGGTGATGGGCATCGAGTTGCACCGTATCTCGCTTGGGGCGTTGATCATCGCTCTGGGTATGCTGGTGGATAACGCCATTGTGATCACCGAAGGGGTGCTCATTGGTATTCAAAAAGGGCTGAGTAAGTTTGAGGCGGCGGTTAAGATTGTGAAGCACACGCAATGGCCGTTGCTGGGGGCGACCTTTATTGCGATCACTGCGTTTGCGCCGATTGGGCTATCGCCGGATGCCAGTGGCGAGTTTACCAACAGCCTGTTTTGGGTGTTGCTGATCTCCCTGCTGCTAAGTTGGTTAGTCGCAATTACCTTAACGCCGTTTTTCTGCTGCTTGCTCTTTAAAGAGGGTAAGGTGGTCAGTGATAAGGCTGAAAGCGACCCTTACAAAGGGGTGATCTACCAGACGTTTCGTGGGCTTTTGCGCATTACGCTTCGGTTTCGCTGGTTGACCATGCTCTTGATGATGGGGGTGCTGGCGTCGGCTGTGTTTGGGTTTAAACACGTGAAACAGGGCTTTTTTCCAACCACCTCGTTGCCGATCTTCTTGGTGGACTACTGGCTGCCGGAGGGTACGGACATCCGGGCTACCGAGGTCGACGTAAAGCGTTTGGAGCAAAGCGTTCTGTCGATGGAGGGCGTCAGCAAGGTGACCAGCAGTGTTGGCCAAGGTGCCGAGCGTTTTATGCTGACCTACGCGCCTGAGCGGCACTTCTCAAACTATGCCCAGTTGATTGTGGAAGCGGATCATTTCGATGACATCGAACCGATGTTGGCCAAGCTTACAGTCACCATAAGCGATGAATACCCCGATGCGTTCACGAAATTTACCCGCATCACCGTAGGGCCAAGTACCAAGGCCAAAATTGAAGCGCGTTTAAAAGGGCCAGACCCCGATGTACTGCGTTATTTAGCGCAGAAGGTGAGTGCGGTGTTTTTAGCCGAGCCGGAAGCGGCCAACGTGGATCAGGATTGGCACAACCGAACCAAGGTGTTAAAGCCGGTTTATGATGAGGCCGTGGGGCGTCGTTTGGGTATTTCGGAGGCCGACATCAGCGACGCTTTCAAAATGCACGTTAACGGCCTTCGGATTGGCGTGTTGCGCAACGGGTCTGAGTTGTTACCCATCGTTTTAAAATCGCCCAGCAGCGAGCAAAACGGTGTCGAGGCGCTCAATAACCTCCAAGTGTACAGCCAAGCCACGGGCTCTTATGTGAGTGTGGGGCAGTTGGTGCATTTTGTTGAGATCGATTGGGAAGACCCTTTAATCAAACGTCGGGATCGTAAACGTACCTTAGCCGTATTGGCCGACCCTAATCCGACAACGGGCATCACGGCGACGGATCTGTTCGCCAAAGTACGGGACAAAGTCGAAGCGATCGAGCTGCCGCACGGCTACGAGCTTGAGTGGGGCGGTGAGTACGAGAGCCAACAAAAAGCCAATCAGGCGGTGTTTAAGCCGTTCCCGCTTGGGATTTTGGCGATGTTTGTGATCACGGTGTTTATGTTTAATTCCATGAAGCAAACCTTAGCCGTCTGGCTAACGGTGCCCTTGGCCTTGATTGGCGTCACTTTTGGTTTGATTGTGATGGGCGCACCGTTCAGTTTTACGGCGCTTCTGGCCATCTTAAGCTTGGTGGGCATGCAGATTAAAAACGGTATCGTCTTGGTGGAGGAGATCAAACGCCTTCAAGAGGAGGAGGGCTACGACTGGCTAAACGCCATCGAAGAAGCCGCCGTCAGTCGGGTGCGTCCAGTGACAATGGCTGCAATTACGACGATTCTTGGTATGATACCCCTCTTAGAGGACGTTTTCTTTGAGCCGATGGCCGTAACCATTATGTTTGGCTTAGGCTTTGCGACCGTTTTAACGCTCTTTGTCGTACCCGTACTGTTCGCTTTATTGTATCGGGTGAAAGAAACCGCTTGATGTAATCTTCAACGTTGTCACAGCCGGATTGCTGTGTGTTGCTGATCAGGGATAGATGAAAATGAAGACACCGCTTAAATGGGGCTCACTCTCTGTGGGCCTTTTCACCGTTACGCCTGTGGTCGGATTGATGGCCGCAGCGCCCGCTGTATTTGCCGAAGAAGCCCCTAAGGCACCTGATGTTCAATTAGCGAAAGTGCTGGAAACCGATCAGATCACCTCTTGGTTAACGGGTTACTGGTTCAGTGAAAAGCTCGATGGTGTTCGCGGTATTTGGGATGGTAAGCAGCTGTTAACCCGTTCGGGTTTGGTGATTGATGCGCCTGAATGGTTTACAGAGGGCTTACCGGATTTCCCAATAGAAGGGGAGCTTTGGATTGAGCGGGGCGCGTTTGATCGTGTCTCTGGCATTGTACGCACCGGTCACGAAGACCCAGAATGGCCTGCGGTTAAGTTTATGCTGTTTGATCGACCTAACTACGGTGGCACCTATCAAGAGCGCCGATCCACCCTTAGCCGTTGGGTGAACAAAGCGGGCCTCTCGCATGTGGCTATGATTGAGGCCGAGCGCTTGGCCGACCCTGCGACCTTGCTGGAAAAGCTCAAAGCCGTTCAAGAGGCCGGTGGTGAGGGCATCATGTTGAATCACCCACTTGCGTTGTACCAAGCCGGTCGCAGTGATGGCCTTTTAAAACTAAAAGGTTATCAAGATGCCGAGGCCAAGGTGATTGGCTATACCGATGGCAAAGGTAAGTACGAAGGGAAAGTCGGTGCTTTAATTGTTCAAACGC
Organism: Neptunomonas sp. ABH4_499; assembly: GCF_056160565.1. Lineage (NCBI taxonomy): Bacteria > Pseudomonadati > Pseudomonadota > Gammaproteobacteria > Oceanospirillales > Oceanospirillaceae > Neptunomonas > Neptunomonas sp. ABH4_499. Next base: position 216,766 of record NZ_JBSWXK010000006.1, read on the forward strand.
GCGATGGTCGATCGTTTCGTGTGGGGTCTGGCTTAACGGATCAAATGCGCAATCGACCGCCAGAAGTCGGCAGCTTTATCACCTATCGCTACAACGGGGTGACCGATAACGGCCTACCCCGTTTTGCTCGGTTTGAGCGGGTGTACCAGCCAGAAAGCTGATGCACCTGTTTTACAGAACCGCACTGATGAATTTTTGCAGTTCTGGGGTTTGTGGGGCGTCGAACACGGTTTTGGCATCCCCGCTTTCCCACACTTTGCCTTGATGCATAAACACCACTCTATCGCCCACATCGCGCGCGAAATTCATCTCGTGCGTTACCAGAATTAAGGTCATCCCCTCGGCGGCCAGTTGCTCCAGCACTTTTAACACCTCGCCAACCAGCTCTGGGTCAAGGGCAGAGGTAATCTCATCACACAGCAGCACTTTGGGCTTCATCGCCAGCGAGCGCGCAATGGCGACCCGTTGCTGCTGACCGCCAGAAAGATTGGCCGGATAGCTATCAAACTTATCGGATAAACCGACTTTCTCCAGCATATCTTTCGCCAGTGTCTCGGCATCCAGTGGGGATACATTGCGCACAAGTTTCGGTGCAAGCATGATGTTTTGCCCCACGGTTAAATGCGGGAAGAGGTTAAAGCTTTGGAAAACCATCCCCACACTTTTAGAGAGCTTACGAATTTGAAAGTCATCGTCGGTCACTTCCATTTTATCAACGATGATGCCTCCCTGGCTGTAGGTCTCCAGTCCGTTAATGCATCTTAGCAAGGTGCTCTTGCCCGAGCCGCTTCGGCCGATGATCGATACGACCTCGCCCGCTTTAATGTTGAGGTCAATGCCTTTAAGGACATGGTTGTCGCCATAGTATTTATGGACGTCTTGAATATTAACGAGTGACATGTAAACGGTGCTCCAGACGACGACTGAACAGAGAAAGTGGGTAGCACAAGGCAAAGTAGATGAGGGCCACCATGCCAAAGACTTTGAACGGCTCGAAGGTGGCATTGTTGAGCATGGTGCCGGCCTTGGTCAGTTCGACAAACCCAATGATGGAGGCCAGTGCTGTCCCTTTCACGATTTGAACCGAGAAGCCGACGGTCGGTGGAATCGCGATGCGAAGGGCTTGTGGCAAGATCACATAGCGCATGATTTCAAAGTGGCTTAAGCCTAAGCAGCGGGACGCTTCCCACTGACCTTTGGGCAGCGATTCGATGCACCCGCGCCAGATCTCGGATAAAAACGCGCTGCTAAACAAAGTGAGTGCCAAGGCCGCGGCGGTCCAAGGGGAGATCTCGATCCCGAAAAGGGCGATCCCAAAGAAGACCAAAAACAGCTGCATCAACAAAGGCGTCCCTTGGAACAGCTCGACATAGATGTTAGCCAACTGGCGAACCACACGGCGTTTGCTGATCTGCATAAAGGTCAGTGCCAGTCCGACAAGGGCACCGCCTGCGAAAGCAATCAAGGACAGGACAACGGTCCAACGGGCGGCCATTAGAAGGTTTCGGAAAATATCCCAATTGGAAAAGTCGATCATCGTTGCCCCCTAAGGTTTGGAAACACGAAGTAATGAATCGCTTTAAAGCCTTGGCGCATCAGTATCGCCAGCACAAGGTAGATCGCGGTGATCACAAAGTAGATTTCAAAGCTTAGGAAGTTACGGGACTGAATAAAGTTAGCGGCGTACGTTAAGTCGTGAACCGAGATCTGCGACAACACCGCCGAGCCCAGCATGACAATGATGCACTGGCTGGTTAACGCCGGATAAATGCGCTGCAGTGCCGGTGGCAGTACCACTTTGAAAAAGGTTTGCGACTTGGTTAACCCAAGAGTACGCGCCGCTTCATATTGCCCTTTTGGGGTGGCCTCAAGGCCTGCGCGGATGATCTCGGTGCTGTAGGCGCCTAAGTTGATCACCATCGCGATTAACCCGGCTTCCCACGCTGATAGCTTAATGCCGATGCTGGGTAAACCGAAGAAGATGAAAAACAGTTGGACGATAAACGGGGTGTTGCGGATCAGCTCTACATACAGGCCGACCAAACGTGATGTCCACAGATTTTTGTTGGATCGCCCAGCCGCGCCTGCGACCCCCAATGCACACCCCAATGCGGTGGTGAGTAGGGTTAGGCCAACAGTGTTGGCCAACCCCTCTGCAATGGTCGTCCAGTATGGCAGCAGTGCTTCAAACTGAAACGTATAATCCATTCGATCAATCTCTTATTGCTTAAGATCAGCAGGCAGTGGTGCTTTGAACCAAGTTTGCGACAGGGTATCCAGCTTGCCAGAGTTCATGCCCTCTTTGATCAGGTCATTTACCTTAGCCATCAGTTCTGGCTCGTTTTTGCGCATGCCGATGTAGCAAGGGGAGTTCTTGATCACAAATTTAGATTCCACTTCGCGGGCATTGGCACGTTCTGCGATTTTGGCCGCCACCAAGTTACCGGTGGCGATCAGCTCGGTTTGACCAGACAAGTAAGCCGACAGCGTGGTGTTGTTATCTTCAAAGCGTTGAATCTCAGCATCGGATGGCGCCACTTTGGAGATCTCCAAATCTTCGATGGAGCCACGCGTTACCCCTAAGGTTTTACCGGACAGATCCGCTGCTGCAGCGACGCTTGCGCTGGACTCACCAAACACGCCTAAGAAGAACGGTGCGTAAGCGTTAGAGAAGTCGATCACCTTTTCGCGCTCCGGGTTTTTACCCATGCTGGAGATCACCAAATCGACCTTGTTAGTTTGCAAGTAAGGGATGCGGTTAGCGCTGGTCACAGGAACAAGTTTGAGTTTGACATCCATCCCCTCGGCTAAGAAGGCGGCGACATCTACGTCATAACCGACCGGTTGAAGGTCCGTACCGACCGAGCCAAATGGTGGAAAATCTTGAGGCACGGCTACGACCAGTTCGCCTTTTTCCTGAATCTGTTCCAAACGGTTTGCGTTCGCTTGTGTCGCCGCGACCGCTAAACCCATGATGCCTGCAAACTGTAAACTGCGTTTAATCAAACCTTTCATGTCAGAGCCCTTTTTGTCGGTTATGGATGCTTTGAAACTTTTGTTTCATTTGTTTTATTGTTTGCAACCAAAGTGCCAATTAGTAAAAGCTGATATAAATCAGTGGGCTAGATGAATTCAGGGCGATATCAAGGGCGTGGCTAAGGGCTTAAGTTCTATTTTTGCTTCACAATGGTGCGGTCTTAGGTGTGAGTGTGCACCCATTTGGGGAGTGTGCGTGCAGTTTCTTGTAGAGGGGATTATAGATAGTCGATCTCATCGAGCTCGGTGTACAGATCGCTGATCTCCATAATACGGGCTTGGCCTGCCGAGGCGCGGTGATGCAGCACGCTGTTACATAAGAGTGTGGCAAAACTCATTGCGGCCGAGTACGTATTGAACCCCGACACGCTGTCGATGGGGCACTCGACCCACCATGAGGCTTTTTTCGAAAAACGGCGCAAAGAGGGGTCGGCAATTAAAAGAACGGACGCGTTGTTTTGAAACAAAAGTTTCAGTATCCGCTCGTACATTTTAGGCCGGCGGCGAAACGCGATGAAGATCACCACATCACGCTCATCAAGGCCTTGCAGCTCTTCGCCTAAGGTTTGGCCGGGCATAGGGGCGATCTCGACCCCTGGGCGCATCTGGATCAACTGTTGGCGAATGTGTAAGGCGATGGGGTAGCTGTTTCGAAAGCCGATGACTTTTACTGAACGGGCCGAGTCGATCTTCTCGACCAGGGCGTTTAAGGTGTCGCGGTTAAGGGATTGCTGCAACAGTCTAAGGTTCTGAATCTCTTGCTCAAAGTGCGGGGTGTAATCGCGCTCTTGCGGTTTACTGCCATCTTCAATAATGGGGACACCGAGCTGGCGCTGTTGGCGAAGGGTGTCTTTACCCTCTTTAAACGAGGCAAACCCCAAGCGTTTAAACAAACGGCTGACCGTCGCCTTGGAGGTGTTACAGATCCTTGCAAGCTCCGCACTGTTAAAAATGGCCAGATCCGTTGGGTTATTGAGGATAAAATCCGCAAGCTTGCGCTCCTGAGGCGTCAGTTGGGTGTAATGCTCGCGAATACGGTCTTCAATCGTGGTCATGGGTGCGGGTCAGCTTACTGTCTTTGATGGACATCCTTTGATGGGCATCTTAACCAGAATGAGCGCGATTGTAACCCGTCTGCCCAAAGGGGCGCGCATCCAAGCGGCTAGTTGTCGCAAACACGCATGAGGGATTCGTAGGCTTTGCGCAGTTTGATGAACTCGCCACTGTCGCCGCCTCGGTCGGGGTGATGGGTCTGGGCAAGGGTTCGGAATTGGCGCTTTACATGAGCACGGCACAACTGGTCGGGTGTCATCTCTAAGCGTTGACAGTTCAGTTCTACTTCATCAACGGCGAGATATTTTTCCCAAAATTGATTCAGCAGTTGATGTACCCCATCAAGCGTTATCTCCGTGAGTGAAGACCAATCTTGATAATAGGCCTTAAGCTTCGCATCCTGAGTCGGGTGGGCGAGGGCGGTTGTGTCGGATTCGGTGATCGGCGTTAAGGTGCAACGGATCGACTCGATGGATAATAGGGCGATCTTATCCTCGTACAGTTGATCCTGCACGGTGAACAGTGCGTTCATCGCAAAGAAGTTTTTGTAAAAGAGCAGCATCTCGTTGGAGTCGATTTTAAGATCATCGAATAAGCAGCGCTCATCGCACGCTTTGATCAGCTCCAACAGCGAAAAGCTCGTTGGGGCGTGCTCTAGCATCTGATAAACAACGGGGGTAACAGGGTTTTGCATAGCAGATCTTCTTTGACACATTGGTTACACTATCGGCCACATAGGGCAATAGCTAAATCGTTATCTGAAAGCGGGAGAACAGAATGAAAGTGCGTTTAAACAAACCCATCCGTTTGGTTCTGGTGGTATTGATCTTAGCGGCGGGGTTTTGGACGCAATATCAGGACAACCAGAAAACGGGTTCTGCAGCAGTCAATACCAACCTCAGTAACCCGCAAGATTACATGGACGATGCGATGCGCCTACAAAGGGCGTTCGAGAATCGTCAAAGTGACTTGATTGTTACCCTAACCGCCCGAGTGATTCGCACGCTCAGTGATGATAACGAAGGCTCACGCCATCAACGCTTTATTATTGAAACCTCCCAGGGGCAGAGTGTGCTGGTGGCGCATAACATCGACTTGGCAAAGCGTTTAAACGGTTTATCGTCCGGCGATGAGATTCGCATTAAAGGCGAATACGAGTGGAACGATAAAGGCGGCGTTATCCATTGGACGCACCACGACCCGAAAGGCCGTCACGAGGGCGGTTGGATAGAATGGCATGGGGAGCGATTCGAGTAACAATCTATTGCACCGCTTTACACGTAAATCCGTAAACTTTATCTGTGTTTAAGACTCAGTTGGGCGTATACACTGGACAAAAATGAGGAGAATTCCATGATTACAGTTGGTAGCGAAATTCCTGATGTAAATGTAACGGTTGTTACGTCCGAAGGGCAGGACACGGTTTCTGCAAAAACCTTGTTTGCGGGTAAAAAAGCGGTTCTGTTTGCGGTACCGGGTGCCTTTACCCCAACGTGCTCTGCCCACCACTTACCGGGCTTTGTCGTTTTAGCCGACGACATCAAAGCGAAGGGCGTTGATTTTATCGCGTGCCTGTCCGTGAACGATGCGTTCGTGATGAAAGCATGGGGCGAGCAACAAAACGCCGAACACATCACTCTGGTTGCCGATGGCGGTGCCGCACTGACCAAAGCGATGGGTCTCGAGATGGAAACCGGCGATTTTGGCGGCATCCGTTCCCAGCGTTACGCCATGATCGTAAATGATGGCAAAGTTGAACTGCTGAACGTAGAACAACCTAAGCAGTTTGAAGCAAGCAAAGCCGAAACGATTCTGGCAGCGCTGTAAGCTGATTGAATAAATAAAACCTAACGTCTAAAGGCAGCTGTTTTAGCTAACCAGTGACGTTTAGCGTTACGAAAAATCCATTGTCATTTTGATGGCAATGGATTTTTTTATGGCTTTTGATAGCAGTTCTAAGCTGTTGTACTATCGACAAGTCAAATATATCAAGGAGTGATAAAAATGAGTTGGGATTTCATTTGCGTTGTTAGAGATGAATACAAAGGGCAGCGCGGCTGGGGAAAAATGTATATCAGAAATAGCTCCGATAAATGGGAGTGGCTCTGTTATTCATATGAACTGCCTTGGAAGGTGTTTCAACATGGTCTAAATGCTGGAAAGTCACAAAATAACCTCAGTCGGGTTAAGTTTGGACAATATGAGCTTGTTCCAAGATCAGATGGCCCAAAAGGCTGGCGTTTAGAGCTCCAGAATACTGGGCACAGGTCTAACATTCAGATCCATCGTGCGCATCGTAGTATGTTTATTCAAGGTTGTATTTTACCTGTTCATTTTAATGACAGATCGGATGATGCTTTGGAAAAATATGATATGGGCATACAAACAAAATCAGTGGCTCTGATGGAGGACATCAAAGCTAGATATGATGAATTAAGCCCTGATAAAGAAGGAAATCCGGTCCTGAATATTTCCGCTGTATTACCCGCACAAATCTTTGATAAGGATTTTGCATCTTATGCTTAAGTATTTATTTTGCATAGCCTTTCTGACATTGCCCTTTTCATCACAAGCGGAAACCTTAGTCGATGGCTTTCAATTACAGCCGGAGGTAATCCCGTTCGCTGAAAAAAATGCCCAACTGAGCTACTGCGGCGATTACCTATGTTTCATTGATGGTCATATGGTGCATGGTACAGATGGCAAAACCCCGTCTACTCAATTGAAAGACTTAACGGTTTTGGTCGATGGACAAGAAGTCTCTTTGGATGTTTCCGGGATGTACGATCCGTTTCTCAATGAAGATGAATTAGTAAGCCGCGCGAGCATTACGCCTTATTGGGGCGATCTTAAAAAACTCACTGTACGGTTTTCTGATGGGGCGGGTGGTTATATGGCCCAATGGGTCTTCTCCTCGGCTGGTAGCACTCGAGTCTTTTTAGGATCACCAGAACAAGCGCTCGAATTACAAGATTCACTCACCAACTGAAGAGAGCCTTCAAAACGAAAAAAGCCCCAATATTGGGGCTTTTTCATATCTAGTATCCGCCGTGATTACTTACGGATACCTTCTAGGTACAGTTCCATATAAACCGTTTCGGACGCTGGGCCTAGGTTGTAGTCGATACCGAAGTCTTTCAGTTTGAATTCGGTTGTACCTTCAAAACCTACGCGGTAGCCGCCCCATGGGTCTTCGCCTTCGCCGGTTTTAGTCACATCCAGAGTTACTGGCTTAGTCACACCGTGCAGTGTCAGGTCGCCGGTCAGTGTTGCTTTGTCGCCTTCACCTGGCTCGAAAGAGGTGCTTACGAACGTTGCTTTCGGGAATTCACCCACGTTCAGGAAGTCAGCGCTGCGCAAGTGTTTGTCACGCTCAGCGTGGTTAGAGTCCAAGCTTTCTGTGTTGATCTCTACATTGATTTTAGAGTCAGCAGGGGCCGCTGCATCGTACGAGAAGTCACCCGAGAAATCGTTGAAACGGCCGTGCAACCAGCTGATACCCAAGTGGCTGATTTTAAACTCTACCGCCGCGTGGGTTTCGTCGATCTTGTAGTCAGCGGCAAACAGTGGGCCAGAAGCCAGAGCCATAGCGCCCGCTGCAATCAGATGTGTCTTGTTAAATTTCATGGTGTCTCCTTTCGTCCCAACATACGGTTGAGGGTTTGGTCTTTATCAAAAAAGTGATGTTTGATGGCGGCTAATGCGTGAAGGGCCGCCAGTACAACTAATGTGGTCGCGCTGTAAAAGTGAACCTCACCTGCGACATCCTCTTGATGCTCGATCAACTCCGGGATGGCCGGTACGGTAAACCAGTTAAAAACCTCAATTCCGCGTCCGTCAGCGGTCGAAATCAAATAACCGCTAAAGAGTACGACGGCCAAAAGCAGATAAAGTGCCATATGAGCCGCATGTGCACCGACACGCACTAAAGTGCTGTGACCCGGGATCGCAGAAGGGGTGGTATTGATCCAACGCCACAAAAGACGAGCCACCAAAATGGCGACCAGAATTAAACCAATGCTTTTGTGAATGTGCGGAATGGTGCGGTACTCTGGGTCGTAGTAGGTTAGCTCAACAATGTACAAACCTAATGGGTACATGCCGATAACACCAAGGGCTACGATCCAGTGCAGTGAGATAGCGCCCCAACCGTAGTTGGAGGGGGTATTTTTAAGCGATTTTACAAACGCCATACAACGTCCTGAATACTGAATTGATGTATGTATCCTAAACGAACATAATGGATTCAGATAATGCATTATGGTGAATGTTTGTATGCAGGAAGTGAATTTAAGGTCGGTTGACCTCAACCTACTGGTCATCCTAGATGCGCTACTCGAAGAGCGCCAAGTGACACGCGCTGCCGAGAAACTGCACATGAGTCAACCGGCGGTATCACGGGCGTTGCAGCGACTACGCCAGACCTTCTCTGACCCGCTTTTGGTGCGCTCTAATGAAGGGTTTGATCTGTCGGAGCGGGCCGCCAGTTTAAAGCTTGAGTTAAAGCTGGTGCTAGGCCACATCCAACAGATGATAGCCGAGCCCGAGTTTGACCCGCACAGCTCCCGACAAACGGTGTCCTTTGCAGGACCTGATTTGGAGCTGGCGTTATACCTGCCCAAGCTTTTAGGTCTTATGGAGCACAAGGCCCCCAATATGGTGTTCAGCTTGGATTCGCGCCCAGCGGATTACTTCGAGAAGCTCGCCAAAGGGGAGATCCACTTTGCCATCTCCGGCATTGAACCCAGCAGCGGGGAGGATCAGTTTCACCGCGTGGTGCTCGACTATACCTCGGTGGCCTTATTGATGGGTAAACATAACCCGCTGGCCGAAGGGGAGATCACGTTTGAGCGTTATCTATCGGCCCGGCACGGGTTTGTCTCGTTAACGGGCCAAGGCCCTTCTATTATTGATGGGCGTTTAAAAGAGCTGCGCAAACGTCGCAAAACCGTGCTGCGTTTAACCAGCTTTATGGGGATCGCGGATTTTTGCGAAAGCTCCGATGTGGTCTTTATGCTGCCCACCAGTTTGCTAGAGCGTATCTCCGTAGGCCGAAACCTTGTGATGCGTCCCTTACCTGAGGAGTTGGCAGCACCGCGCTTTGGCTTTTATCTGTATTGGCACGAGCGCTTCCATAAAGACCCCATGCACCGTTGGATACGCCAACAAATCAGCCAGCTGGTACAGGCCTAACCTGTTATTTAACAAGGATTTGATCGTTTACGTTGAAATCTTGCTAAGTCTTGGTATACTTCGCGCCAACTTTCGGGTGATCACCCAGAGTCCTTTATGGTAGCTCTGCCGGTCCTCCCGCAATGATACACCGTGAACCTGGTCAGGCCCGGAAGGGAGCAGCCACAGCGGTCGACTCATGTGCCGGGATGTGGCTGGTGGAGCTATCACCAGTTATCTTCAAGCTCCTTATCTGCTTCATCTCTTTTAAGCTCTTTTGACCCCTTACGTCTTAACCAATACAGCGCTCATCTATGGTTTTTGCTGGCTCGAGTTTAGCCAGTAAGCATGTGGACAAAATTTGGCGTAATGCTGTTTAAACAGTATATTTTTGCTATCCGATGAAACAGGCGCGATTTGTCGTTAAGCTGCGCTCGATATCTGTACTGGACAACCCTAGGTTAGCATGTAAAATCAAGATGATAGAGTTTTGCACAGGGAAGATATCGTGCCACCTATGGAAGAATATTGCGCATGCGCGTTTTTCTACTTTGCACTTTCTCGCGAGTCTCTGTTTAGTTATTAAAAACAATGTGTTATGTCATTTTCTGACTTTTGGGTAAGGAATGATATCGCGCATGCGCATGAAGAAACTGTTATATTAATCAGTAGCTTGATTCACAAGCCTATTGGCAGGTTTATTTAAACTAACGAAGGAATGAGAAAATGTCAGATACCTTAGCTATAACTTTATACGATGATATCGATGATTATTTAGAGGGCGAGTTAGATGAAGCTCTTGCAAAGAGAGCTGTGATTCAAGCAGTAGAACAAGCTAGTTCAGACTTAATTTTTTCAGCTGACGAAATTAAATTTAAAAATTATTTCAAAAAACATATCAGTGAAAACCATGACACTTCGCTAGTCCACTATTTAGAAGCGAATGTTGGTTACTTTTTTGTAATTAGCCCTTTAACCGATCAGGTAAATGTTGTTTTCTGTAGGTGGGATTAATATAACAAGTGACTGTGGTGCTTAGTCAATAGTTTTAAGCTGTTTTCTCACGCCACAGCTCCTCGTTCTTAATCATGGTATTTAGGATGACGATCATCTTTCGCATGCACGCGATAAGCGCAACTTTTGGAAGTTTTCCGCTCGCTTTAAGGTGCTCGTATTGTTGCTTAAATACGGAGTTGCATTGAATTGAAGACAGCATGGCCATAAACATAACCGTACGAATTCTATGGCGGCCACCACGTATTCTTCGCTTGCCACTGTAGCTTCCACTTTCACGATTCATTGGTGCGACACCAACAAGAGCGGCGATCTCTTTTCTGTTGAGTTTGCCGAGCTCTGGTAGCTCGCTCAATAAGGTATATGCCAACACTTTACCGACCCCTGGCACGCTTGTGAGGATCTCTGTTTTGGTGCGCCAGTGCTTCACTTCAGCAACAAGAAGATCGATCTTGTTAGTGATTTTATCGATCTGATTTTCAAGATGTTTGAGCATCAGTTTAATAGATGAATGAAGTTCTTTTGGCATAATCTGCAATCGATTTTTTTCCATCGTTTGCATTTCCAA